>JAEYTN010000545.1 GCA_023433985.1 Pseudomonadota bacterium
GAGATCAGCGCACCGAAATAGACGAGCAGCGTTGCGCGGGAAGGCCGGGCTTCCTCGGCTTCAGGCGCGGGAGCGGCAGCCGCGGGCGCGCCGGACACGGTCGTATCGGACATGGATTGCCTCCGGAAATCGGTGCCGGGTTATGTGCCCGGCGCAAATATATGTCAACGGCAATTATGTGCACACGTCATGCAATTGACGGAAGCACATAATTTGTGCTACCCGCGTCAGATATGAGCAGCAGCGACGTTCCCGACCTTCCCGATCTTCCTTCCCTCTGCACGACGCGCGGCGACCAGGAGATGGTCGAGCTGGCGCGAGCGCAGGGACTCAGCCCCGCGGCCGCCGAGGCTGTGGCGTCCATCGATGCGGTGATGCAGAAGGTCCGTCGCTCGATCCAGCGGCGCGAATTCGGCCGCCGCATGCTGTCGGCGCTCGAGCCTGGGCTGGAGGTGGCGCATCTCGACGTGATCAGCGCCATTGCCCATAGCCCCGCCTGGGTGGACGAGCCGCAGCAGGAAGTCACCGTGGGGCTGATCGCCGAGCGGCTCGGCATCGATCCGTCGCGGGCGAGCCGCGTGGTGGCCGATGTGGTGGAACGCGGCTATGCGAAGCGCGTCGCCTCGCAGCTCGACGCACGGCGCATCTGCCTCGAGCTGACGCCGAAGGGAGAGCGCTTCATCGAGGTGGTGCGGCAGACCAAGCTGCAGATCTTCGCGCAGGCACTGACCAAGTGGAACGAACGCGAGCTGGTCGTGTTCGCGGCGCTGCTCGACCGGTTCTCGAGCTGGGCGACGGACGAGGGACGGACCGAGCAGTCGGTGCAGAACATCAAGCGGATGCTGGCCGAGGACGAGGCGCTGGAAGGCGCGAAGTAGCCGGAACGCGTCCCGCTGGACGCCATCACCTCTGCCCGCTAAGCCTCGGGCATGTCCAGGACCACCGCCGCAACGCTGGCTTTGACCAAGGCCGGCGTCACCTACACCGCTTTCCCGTATGAATACGATCCGGATGCGCCGCGCATCGGGCTGCAGGCGGCCGAGGCGCTGGGGCGCGATCCGGCGCAGGTGTTCAAGACGCTGATGGCCGAGGTGGACGGCAAGCCAGTCTGCGTCGTGGTGCCGTCGGATGCCGAAGTGAGCATGAAGAAGCTCGCTGCGGCCTTCGGAGGCAAGTCGGGGAGCATGATGAAGCCGGTCGATGCCGAGCGGCTCACGGGGTTCAAGGTCGGAGGCATCAGCCCCTTCGGGCAGCGCAAGCAGGTGCCCACGGCAATCGACGAGACGGCCGAGCTCTACGACGAGGTGCTGATCAACGGCGGACAGCGCGGGCTGCTCGTCGGGCTGGCGCCGGCCGAGGCCGTGCGCGTCGCCGGCATGAAGGTGGTCGACCTGGTCGCCTGAGAATCTTGATTCCGGCAGGCCCGGAAGCCTTCCGGGCCTCGTGCCGAGGCGATAAGGTCGCCGCACCGGCTGCTTGGGGGACGCGATGGCCAGCATGTTTCTTCTCACCTATTCGGCACCGATACGCGAGCTCGAGATCGGCGACGTGCTGATCAGGCAGGGCTCGATGGCCACCGACCTGTTCGTGCTCGAAACCGGACAACTGGCGGTGGAGCGCGACGGCGTGAAGATCGCGACGATCGACCAGCCGGATTCGCTCGTCGGCGAGATGGGCCTGCTGCTGCGCAAGCCGCATAGCGCCACGGTACGGGCGGAGACCAACAGCAGGGTGCGGGTGGTGGCCGATGCCATGCGGGTGCTCGAGCGGCACCCTGACATCACGCTGAGGCTCGCGAGCCTCCTGTGCCAGCGCCTCGACGAGACGAGCGGGCTCGTCAGCGAACTCAGCCGGCAGGTGTCGGGCACGGCGGAGCGGACGCTGGTGGGGCGGATACTCTCGAGCCTCGTCAACACCCCGGCGCGGCGGTAGGGCCTCAGTTCAGCAGCGAACCGGCGACATCGACGTAGAGCCGCGCGCGGCGTTCGACCGTGAACGCATCGGCGTAGCGGGCGAGGGCCCGGCGCCGGGCGGGGGTGGCCGCATCGTCACGCGCCACCTTGTCGGCAAGCTCGAAATAGTTGCCGATCTCGAAGAAGCTCAGGGCATCCTCGGCGTACTTGCCGAGCTCACGGAAGGCGCCGGTGCGGCTGAGATAGATTGGGCGCTGCAGGTCGAGCGCCAGCGAGGCGGGCCCGGAGGAGGTCTGGCCGATTTCCTCGTACGGCAGGAGCACGGCGTCGCAAGCCGCCATCAGCTCGCTGAAGCGCCGGTTGTCGGCCGCGCCGATGAAGTGGATGCGCTCGAGCAGGGTGCGGCGGGCGGCGTCGGTTGCGGGGCTGCCGGGGGTGGGGGCGAGCTCGGCGACCAGATCGCGCAACGCCGGCTGCTCGCTGGTGCCGTGCGCGACGCCTTCGGGGTGGATGCCGCCGACGACCAGCAACTGGTAGTCAGGGGGCAGCAGGTCGAGCGCCTTGAGCGCGACGCGCGTGCCCTTGATGCCGCCGAGAAAGCCGAAGACGCCGAGCAGCTTGCGGCCGTGCGTGCCGAGGGTGGTATCGAGTTCGGCGCGGTGGCGCGGATCGGCCAGCTCGGCCTTCTGCGCACGGTTGAAGAAGGCGAGCGGCATGTCGTGGATACGGGCCGGGTCGATGCCGAGCAGCGCCAGGCGCTGCTTCTCGCGGTCCGTCTGCACGATGTGGGCGAACTTGCGCTGGTCGGCGCGGACCAGCTGAAGCAGTCGGCGGAAAACCCGCTGCCGGTAGGTGTGCCCGGCCACTGCCCTGAGGCTGTCGAGATTCGGATTGAGCGGCGGCGAGGGTGCCGGCGCCCTGTGGTAGGTGATGACCACCCGCCGGCTGGCCGCGAGGATGGATTTCAGCGTCGACCAGACGCGGCCCTGGGTCTTGCCGAACAGGCCGGGCTCGAACTCCACGACCACCACATCCGCCTCCGCGACGCGGAACAGCAGCTCGGCGAGGGCTCGCCGCGCCATCGCGCGTTCCATGAGGCCGGGCGAACGCAGCAGGTCCACGGGCAGAGGCAGGATGTCGAGATCGTCGCCGAGCAGTTCGCGGAGCGGGGCTTCCAGGTGCTCGATATACTGGGCGACGCCACAGTCGCGGCGGTAGCTGGAAACGATAGCGATCTTCATTATGGCCTTGCCGCACTATGCGCGCCAAGGGGTAGGACGGCTGCCCGGCACCGTCAACCGGCGGTCAGCGAGCGTCGAGCAGGGTGCGCCCGGCGAGGGTGAGCACGTGCGCGTCCCCGAAGGTGTCGATCCAGCCCTTGGCCTCGAGGCGCGGCAGGATCTCGTCCCGGGGTCGGAACTCCGGGTTGGTCGACAGGCGCGACAGCGCCTCGATCTCGTCGGGCCTCACGCCCTCGAGCACGACATCGCCGGGCGACATCGGTTTCTCCCTCGGTTCGGTACTGGGCCCGGCGCGGTTGGTTCCGTGCGTCCGGGCAGTGGCTCAGTAGGCGAGCTGACCCGGCGTGGGGCGCCGCGGGGTGGCCCGGCCGGCGCGGCGGACGGCCCGCTGGCGGGCGGCATCCACATCGGGATCGGTGGCGACGAGCTTCGCCATCTCGGTCTCGACATACTGCATCACGGTATCGACGGACTTCGCCAGCTTGGGGCGACGACGGGCAGACCTCAACTCGACCTCCAACTCACTAGTCGCAACGAAAACTGGTGGAGTTGGGCGGAAGACTGCTTTGGTCAGCCGTGCCGCCCAACTCCTCGCTCATCGAGCCAAGTAAAGGAGGCCACAATTGCGACTTACTTGCCAGCAGAGCAGTAAGTTCTGGTTAACGATGCCGTACGACTTGCGCACGGTGACGCCGCGGCGATCTGCCCCCAGGCGCCACAAAATCGCCTCTTGCCCCCAACCCCCGGTTTCGGGTAGGGCATCGCGTCATGTCGGGGTGTAGCGCAGCCTGGTAGCGCATTTGTCTGGGGGAGCGACCGCCTCAGCCCGAGTTCTTCTTATCCTGCAATGACTTGAGGCGGTGGGCGATCTCATCCGCGGGAAGATGCGTGGGGCTCGCGGCCTCGAGCGCTGCGCGGATGTCCTCGGTGAGGGCGTGGGCGTACTTCGCCGTGGTGGCGACGTCGGAGTGGCCGAGCAGGTTCTGCACCACGCGGAGGTTCGACTGGCGCAGGGTGCGCGTGGCGGCAGTGTGCCGGTTGTCGTGGAAGCGGTAGTTCGCGACGCCGGTCGCCTTGAGGGCACGGCGCCAGCATGACTGCAGCCCGCTGTAGAGGATGGGATAGCGCACGCCCCTGACCCGCTTCTTGCGCTTGTCGGTGCGGCGGGCAAGGTAGGTGAACACCGCCGTGGGGTGGTGATCCTTCAGACCCCAGAGCAGCTCGAAGATGGCGCCGCTCATCGGCAGCGTGCGCGGCTTGTTGCCCTTGCCCACCACGGTGAACTGCCGGGAGAAGAAATCGACCCGCGTCCACACCAGGCCCTGGTGCTGCGGATCCTGCTCACCGTCGCCGCGCGGCACGATCTCGCCCAGCCGGCAGCCGGAGAGAAGGGCGAACTGCACGGCGGCATCGTACCCCTCGTCAAGCCCGTCGAGCAGCGCTGCCTCCTCGTCGACCGTCGCCTCGCGGACCCGCTCCCTGGGTTCGGGAAGCATGTGGGTCTTCCAGTCGATCGGCGCGATCGGACAGCCCCACAGGCGGGCGCGCAGGATCACCTTGCGCAGCGGCTCGGTGCAGGTG
>JAEYTN010000552.1 GCA_023433985.1 Pseudomonadota bacterium
TACATTGCGGACTACCCGCGTTGAGGCACCAGCCTCGCCGGTCCCCGCCCATCCCACCAACCCGAGGCACATGCCGGCGGGCGCTTCCGCTCGTCGTAAGTCCACTTGACCTTCTGCGCCCGATTGCGCCATTACACCGGCACCTGAAAGGGGTACCTGCCACATGGAAAAGTTCACGCATCTCACCGGAGTCGCGGCGCCGCTGCCGATCATCAACATCGACACCGACATGATCATTCCCAAGCAGTACCTCAAGACGATCAAGCGCACCGGTCTCGGCACGGCGCTCTTTTCCGAGATGCGCTACAACGAGGATGGCACCGAGAACCCGGATTTCGTGCTCAACAAGCCGGCCTACCGGGGGGCCAGGATCATCGTGGCGGGCGACAATTTCGGCTGCGGCTCCTCGCGCGAGCATGCCCCGTGGGCGCTGCTCGATTTCGGCATCCGCTGCGTCATCTCCACCAGCTTCGCCGACATCTTCTACAATAACTGCTTCAAGAACGGCATCCTGCCGATCAAGGTGACGCCCGAGCAGCTCGCCCTCCTGCAGGACGATGCCGAGCGCGGCTCCAATGCCACGCTCACCGTCGACCTCGAGGCGCAGACCATTTCGGGCCCCGACGGCGGCACCATCCATTTCGACATCGACCCGGCCCGCAAGCAGGTGCTGCTCGAGGGCCTCGACGATATCGCCGGCACGCTGAAATCCGATCCGGCGATCACCAGCTTCGAGGGCAAGATGGCCGCGAGCCGGCCCTGGCTCTGACGCCGGGCGCTGCGGCGATGGTCACCCACATCTCGTCGGGCTCGTCCTTCGAAGCGAAGATCGGCTACTCGCGCGCCGTGGTCGACGGGGACATGGTCTATGTCTCCGGCACCACGGGCTACGACTACGCCACCATGACCATGCCCGAGGACGCAGGCCAGCAGGCCCGCAACGCGCTCGGCACCATTGGCCGTGCGCTCGAACAGGCGGGCGCCTCGCTCAAGGACACGGTACGCGTCCGCTACTACATCACCGACATGGCCTGGTACGACGCGCTCGTGCAGGTCGCCGGCGAGACCTTCGGCGAGATCCGGCCCGCCGCCACCATGGTGGTGTGCGGCCTCACCCGCCCCGAGATGAAGCTCGAAATCGAAGTCACCGCCCGCATCGGCGCGCACGGCGGCTGACGTAACCGACAGCCCTTTGGTCGGCTGGACAGCGTGGCCGCGGTGGCGCTATGCACCGCGACGGAAACGGCACGAACAGGCGAGCCCCAAGGAAAATGGCCCAGAAACTCTTCCTCCTCCCCGGCGACGGCATCGGCACCGAGATCATGCAGGAGGTCGAGAAGGTGATCGCCTGGCTCAACAGCCAGGGCGAGACCGATTTCGAGCTCGATACGGGCCTCGTCGGCGGCTCGGCCTATGACAAGCATGGCGCCGCCATCTCCGAGGAAGACATGCAGAAGGCGCTCGCCGCCGATGCGGTGATCTTCGGTGCCGTCGGCGGCCCGAAGTGGGACAAGGTGCCCTACGAGCACCGCCCGGAAGCCGGCCTCCTTCGCCTCCGCAAGGATCTGAAGCTCTTCGCCAACCTGCGCCCGGCCATCTGCTACCCGGCGCTGGCCGATGCCTCCTCGCTGAAGCGCGAGCTGGTCGAGGGCCTCGACATCCTGATCGTGCGCGAGCTCACCGGCGGCGTCTACTTCGGCGAGCCCAAGGAAATCACCGACCTCGGCGAGGGCAGGAAGCGCGCCGTCGACACCCAGGTCTACGAGACCTACGAGATCGACCGCATCGTCCGCGTCGCCTTCGATCTCGCCCGCACCCGCCGCAACAAGGTGCACTCGGCCGACAAGAAGAACGTCATGAAGTCGGGCGTGCTGTGGGACGAGGTCGCGCAGGCCGTAGCCAAGGACTACGCGGACGTCGAGTTCCACCACATCCTCGCCGACAACGCGGCGATGCAGCTGGTGCGCAACCCCAAGCAGTTCGACGTGATGGTCACCGACAACCTGTTCGGCGACATCCTGTCGGACGCGGCCGCGATGCTCACCGGCTCGCTGGGCATGCTGCCCTCGGCCTCGCTGGGCGCGCCCGATCCGGCCACCGGCAAGCGCAAGGCGCTCTACGAGCCGGTGCACGGCTCCGCCCCGGACATTGCTGGTCAGGGCGTCGCCAACCCGATCGCCATGCTGGCGAGCTTCGCGATGGCGCTGCGCTACTCGTTCAACATGGTGGCGCTGGCAGACCGGCTCGAGGCCGCCATCTCAGGCGTCCTGGCCGATGGCCTGCGCACCGGCGATATCGCGCAGGACAACCGCAAGACCGTCGGCACCGAGGAAATGGGCGCTGCAATCCTGAAGCGCCTGCAGGCGTAAAGCCCGGTATTTCGGGGCCTCGGGGCGGAACTGCTCCAGATTTGATCTACATTCGGCGCGCAAACGACTTGCATTGTTTGCTCGTATTCCTCACCCTGCCGCAATTGCTTGCGGGGGCGGAGAGATTTTTCAGCGCGCCATCAGTATTGCCGTTACCGGATTTCTTTGTGGGCTCATGTCGGTGGCCTTGGCGCTGGGCAACAGCGCCCTGCTGGCCCGTGGCGATCTGCTCGAGCTGCTGACCCCCATCGCCAGCGCCATCTTGTTCGCCACCGCCATCATGCCGGCAGCCACGGCCTTCCTGAGCACGATGCCGGGGCAGGTCACCACCACGCAGGAGATCGCGGTGGTAGCGCTCGCCGCCGTCACCGGCGCCACCACCGCCGCCTATTCCGGGACGCCCGACGTCAGTCTCCTCCCCACGATCCTGACCGTCGTCGGCATGACCACCGCGCTCTGCGGCATTGCCATGTACACGCTCGGCCGGCTGCGGCTCGGGCGGATCACCCGCTATGTCCCCTACCCCGTCTTTGCGGGCTTCCTTGCCATCACCGGCTGGTACCTCGTCACCGGCGGCATCGAGACGATCATTGGCGGGCACCTGGGGCTCCACCGCCTGCCCGAGTTCGGCGATCCGGCCGTGGTGCTGAAGGTCGGCGTCGCGCTGCTGTTCGTGCTGGCGGTGGAGCTTGCCAATCGCCGCTTCCGCTCGGGCGTCGCCCTGCCGCTGGCCGCACTGGCTGCGATCGTCCTCTTCAACGCGGTCGTGACGGCGCTTGGCCTGTCCCAGCCCCAGCTGGAGGCGTTGGGATGGTTGGCCGTGGTGCCCGCTACCGGCCTCGGCTGGCCGCCCATCGAGCTCGGCGAGTTCGCCAGGATCGACTGGAATGCCGTCGGCGCCGGCCTCGTCTACGCCCCCTTCGTCGTCATCATCACCACCGCCGGCGCCATGATGAACGTCAGCGGCATCGAACTGGAGACGCGGCAGGACCTCGACCTCAACACCGAGCTCCGCTCGGTCGGCATCGGCAATGTCCTTGCCGGACTGGTCGGCGGCATCCCCGGCTTTCCCGCCGTGTCGGCAACCCTGCTTGCGGCACGGCTGGGCGCCGCCTACCGCGCCGTCGGTCTCGTCGTCGGACTCGTCGGCCTCGCGGCCCTCGCCTTCGCGCCGCAGGTATTCGGCCGGGTGCCGATGCCGCTGCTCGGGGCGCTGCTGATCTGGGTCGGCGTCTCGCTGACACAGGCCTGGCTGATCCGCCCCATCCGCACCCTCCGCCGCTCCGAATACGCCATCATCCTCGTCATCCTTGGCGTTTCGATAGCTGCCGGACTCCCCGCCGGCATCGGCATGGGGCTGCTCACCGCGCTGGTCCTGTTCGCGGTCGAATACGCCCGCGTCGACGGCGTCCGCTTCGTTGCCTCGGGCCGCGATTTCCACTCCCGCACCGTGTCCCAGCAGCGGCGCTCCGAACTGGCGGGCCGCGGCGACGCCATCGCCATCATCAAGCTCGCCGGCTTCATGTTCTTCGGCACCGCCGACCGCATCGTGCAACGGATCGTGGCGCAGGCGGCAACGGCCGGAGCGAGGGGACCGTGGTACGC
>JAEYTN010000571.1 GCA_023433985.1 Pseudomonadota bacterium
ATGCCAATATCGGCGAGCGCGTCACCGGCCAGGACTCGGATTTCGACGGCACCGCCGACAAGCTGGTCGACGACCTGTTCTACTTCTTCGACCGGGCCGCGCTGTGCGCCGACCAGCGCATCTGCGAGTTCGCCGTGCTCGAGGCCTTCATCGGCAGCGACGTGGAAGACTTCTGGCGCTACTTCTCGAGTTACGCCGAGCGGCGCCGCAGCGCGGGCTACGGCCAGTATGGCGAGTGGACGGAACGCTTCGCGCAGGGGCGGATCGCGCGGGCGTCGTGGCTGAACCTGCTGTGAGGCTGGTGCTCGCCGTCATCGGCCTGATTGCCGCGCTGGGCCCGGCAATGGCCAACCCGGTCTCGCTGGCCGAACGCATTCTCGTGCAGGAGCGGCTGGCGGCGCTCGGCCACCTCGAGGGGACCGCGGACGGCAGGTTCGGCCCCAAGACCCGGGCGGCGATCGAGCGGTTCCAGCGCGAACAGGGTGGGTCGGCGACCGGCGAGCTGACCGGGGCGCAGCTCGATGCGCTGCTCGGGCCGTTGCCGCTCGAACAGTTCCAACTGCTCGACGACCTCGACCTTCCCATGTTCGACTACCGCAGCGGCATGAAGGATCCGCGGCTCAAGGGGATCGGCCTCGACGTCTGCCAGGCCACCTGCGCCGCCGACCAGTCCTGCCAGGCCTTCACCTACAATGTGCGCGCCCGCGTGTGCTTCCTGAAGGGCGGGGTGCCCGACGCCGTGGCCTTCGAGGGGGCCATTTCGGGCATTCGCGATGGCTATGCGGTGGTCGAGACCGCTGCGCAATCCACCGGCGGCTTCCAGCGGCTCGACAACCACGACCTGCCCTATAACGACTACCGTTCGGGCATGACCGAGGCGGCTCTCAAGGGCATCGACCTCGCCGCCTGCGAGCGGCAGTGCGCAGCCGACGGGCAGTGCCGGGCCTACACCTACAACGCCAAGGCCCGCGTCTGCTTCCTCAAGACCGCGGCCACGGAGCCGGAGCGCTTTGCCGGGGCGTTCTCGGGCATCAAGCAGCAGGGTGGCGGTGTTTCGAACGGTCTGTGGCAGACCGACGCCACGCTGCTGGTCGACTGGGCGCGGCAGACGATCCGCGACTACCGGCCCGCTGCGGCAGCCGATGGCGCCGCGACACCGCCGGTTTTGCTCGACGAGGCGGAGGCCCTGGCCTTCGCCGGCGCCGCTCCCTACGACCTGAAGGCCATTGCCGGTGCTACCGAGGTCAGGCTCACTCCCGGGAGGTCGTGGGAACTCCTTGCCCGGCGCGGCGAGGATTTCGCGCGGATAGGCCTCGACAACCTCCTCCTGCCATCGGCCGACTACCGCAAATGGCTCGATGACCTAAGCGCCTGGCAGAGCAAATACGAATCCGCCCGTGCCGATGTGATCAAGGGATGGGCGCCGAAACTCGAGCAGCTCATCGCCAGGCTCGAGCGTGACCATGGCCCCGGCAACCCGCTGGCGGGCTATGTGAAGATGGACCTGGTCACCGCGCTCGGCCTCAACACCGACGCCAACTGGACGCAACGCGAGCATGACGCCCATCGGGCACGACTCGCCGCGATCCTCGACGACGCGGTCTCCGATCTGGCGCGGCCGTATCTCGGCAATGACGGGCTCGCCGTCATCCTGCAGCGCCGCGCGGCCGCCGCGCTCCATCGCCGGGCCAAGCCGCCGGAGAATTGCGAGACCGAGCCCGACCCCGTCTCCTCCGCTGCCTACCAGCGCGCCGCCGCGCTCCTCCACCTGACCGAGACCGGTGCGTTGTGGGTGTCGGACAGCCTGCACAAGGCGGCTATCTGCTCGCCGCCGAGCGATCGCGCCAGGCTTTTCGCAATGTCGGCCGCCACGACCGAGGACGATGTCACCCGGGCGCGGACGCTGATGCACCTGGGCGTCGCCCTCGCTGCAGCCGGCGATGCCGATGCGGCCCGGCGCACCTTCCGCTCCGCGCTGGCCCTGCGGCGGGGAGAGGCCTACGCCGAAGCCTTCCCGTGGCTGCGGGAATGGTTCGACGATTTCGAGGTGGTGGAGCGGCTCGGCCTTGAGGCGGAGGTCGATGTGATGTTCGCCTACCAGTTCGTGCAGGCCCTGGGCGGCGGTGCCGAACGCAACAACGCGGCCATGTCCAGCTACTTCTTCATCGCGCGGCAGCTCGAGCGCATGGGTCGGCACCAGCTGGCGGACATGTACTATGCCGCCATCGCGCCGGCCTGGGAGGGCGGTCCCCAGACGCCGGCGCTGCTGGTCGCGGCCCAGGCCATCGACGATCGCGAGTATGGCGAGGCGCTTTCCATGCTGGAGCGGATGCTGGCGCTGACGCCGCCGGGCGCCGACGATGGGTTGCGCGTCGAAATCTACGCCGCCCTGGCCGAAGCGGCGCAACTGGCCGGAGAATTCGGCCGCGCCACCGGCTACGCGCAGGAGGCGCTGCTTCTGCTCGGCGGTGGAACGCTGCCGCGCACGCCGCAACTGGCGGAGACGGCGCGCGCGCTCGAGGAACGGGTGCGAACGGCGCAGGCGGATGCCGGCCGGGCCGGCGAGCAGGCCGCCAGTGCGGTGAGTACGTTCGCCGCCGCGGTGGAGGAGGCCTGTGCCACCGGCCTGCCGCAGCCGGACCTGCCCGCCAGCTTCCTCGAGGATGACCTGCAGCGCTCGTTGTTCCTGCCCGACGTTGGGGCGCGATATGCAGATTGCGCCCACCGCCAGTTCGCCGGGCGCTTCATCGGCGAGTACGAGTTCGCGTCTGCCGCCGAGCAGGAGCTGGAGGCGTATTTCCGTACACTCTTCGCCACCGGCAGCACCGACGCCGCGCTTGCCGACTTCGACCTGCTGATGGCGGTGGAGGCGAAGGCGCAGGACCGGGAGCAGCATATCGGCTGGGCGCTGCGGCGTAACCTCGATCGCGTCAACGCCGCGGTTCGCGCTGCGGCTCTGGAGAACGAACCCTCGCTGGCGCGGCAGTTTCTCGGCCGGATCGTCGAGCGGCTCGATGCCGGCATGATGGACCAGCTCATCGCGCTCGACATGGCGCATGACGAACTGGCGTCGACCATCCTGCTGCTGAAATCGACCGGCGATACCGCCGGGTTCTTGCGCCTTGCGCCCATCTTCGACGCCAACCGCCAGTTGCGGCAGCTGGGATACTCCTGTTCCGGCGCAACCTGCGAGCTGGCCATCGAACTGCGGCAATCCACCGACGACCTGGACGGGGTCAGGGACTATGCGAACCGACTGAGGGTCGGGATGCATGTGATGATGGGCGGCGCCAACACCGATTCCAAGGACATGGACGAGATCCTCGCTGCGGCGGGCGAACTGGCGGTGGATGCCATCCGGCTCAACCTCCCGGCGACCGCTTTCGCGTATTTCGCCATCGCCGAAGCGGACGCCGACGCCATCCTGGCCGATCCGCTGCCGCTATCGTCGCTCAAGAAGATATCGGCGAGCAGCGCCTACGCCCTCGCCCTCATGCAGACCGGGCAGGGGGAGAGCGCCTATGCGGTGGCGCGCCACCTGCTCTCCGCCGCACGGGAACGCGTCAGCACCTCCGACCAGTTCGCCGACGACGCGCTGCTGAGCTGGTCGCGGCGCCTTCGCGACGTGTTCGAGGTCTTCCTGTTCACCGCGCCCACGGGACCGGGGGCGAGTTTCGGACCCGGGGAGGCCGAGGAGGCGCTGTTCGCCGTGCAGTTCCTGCAGGCGACCGGTACCGCTGCGACCCTCAGCCAGCGGACGGCACAGAGCGGCTCGGAGACCGGCGCCTCCTATCGGCGCTACCTGGACCTGACCCGGCAGGTGGACGGCCTCATCGAGCAGCTCGGCACCCGCAACGCGTCGCCCGAACTTGCGAGCCGGATCGCTGCACTGCGCGAGGAGCAGCAGGCGCTGGCCGACCGGATCAGGGCCGACGATCCCGACTTCTTCCGGTTCGGCCGCCTCCAGTTCGCCTCGGGCGCGCTGATCGGCGAGACGCTCCACGCCGGGGAAGCGATCGGCACCCTTTACCCTAGCCGCTTCGGCACCATCCGGATCTGGCTCGACAAGGGCGGGCTCGTCGCCGATCGCGCGGCGATCGGGGGACCCTCACCGAACTGGTCTCCGCGTATCGAGACAGCATCGTCGGCGATCCGGCCGCCCCGGTGCGCGCCGACCTGGCGTATCGGCTGTACGAGATGCTGTTCTCAGGCGTGTCCGAGCGGCTCCGGCAGAGCGAGCACCTGATCTTCGTGCCCTTCGGGCCCCTCGACGGCTTGCCGCTGCCGGCACTGCTGACGGCGCCACCCTCCCGCCCCGAACTCCTGGGCGACGACCTTTCCGATTCGGAGCTGCCCTGGCTCATTCGGCAGGCCGATCTATCGAGCCTGCCGAGTGTTTCCGCCATCGTCGCGATGCGGACCGACCTCACGCCGTCGGCTGCGCCAAGGAGCTTCCTGGGCATCGGCAATCCGCGCTACGGCTATGTCGATCCGGCATTGGGCGCGCTGCCGCCGCTGCCCGAAACCGAAGCCGAAATCCGCTTCATGGGCGCGCTGCTGCGCGCGGACAGCACGCGCGATCTGCTGCTCGGCGATCGGGCGAACAAGGTGCAACTGGCCTCCCTGGCGCTGGACGAGTACCGAATCGTCGCTTTCGCCACCCACGGCTTCGTGGCCGACCAGTTGACCGGCGCTCGCGAGCCAGGACTCGCCCTCGCAGGATCGACCCTCGTCGAGACGCTGCTCACCAGTTCCGACGTGGCGGCCATGCAGCTCGACGCCGAGCTAGTCATCCTCTCGGCC
>JAEYTN010000607.1 GCA_023433985.1 Pseudomonadota bacterium
TCATGCTGCGCCACCTGCTGCACTGGCCGGTGACGCGCTTCGATTTCATCTCCTGCCGCGACAACTCGCTCGACCTGCCGGCAGTGAAACTCTTCCGCTCCTTCGGCATTCCCGTCACCACCTGGACCATCAAGTCCTCGGCGGCGGCGCTTGCCGTGATGGGCAAGGCCGACCAGATCGTGTTCGAGGGCTTCGAGCCGCCAAATGCCTGAGGCAACCCTCAGCGCCAGCGTCGTCAACTCAGTGGCGGAGATTCCGGCCACGGTCTGGAACAGCCTTGCGCCGAACCACGACGGCATCGTCGACAACCCGTTCGTCGACCACGCCTTCTTCCTTGCCGCCGAGCAGTCCGGCTCATCCACCCGCCGCACCGGCTGGCAGCCGCAGCACCTGCTGCTCAGCGACCCGGCCGGCGAGCCTGTCGGCGTGCTGCCGCTCTTCCTCAAGTCGCACTCGCAGGGCGAATACGTCTTCGACCACGGCTGGGCCGACGCCTTCCAGCGCGCCGGCGGCGACTACTACCCCAAGCTCCAGTGCTCGGTTCCGTTCACGCCGGTGACCGGCCCCCGCGCCCTCGCCCACGACCCGGCGCACCGCACCGCTCTCCTCCGCGCTGCCGAGCAGCTCGCCACGCAGCAAAACATCTCCTCGGTGCACATGACCTTCGCCACCGAGGACGAAGCCGAACTCGCGCGCGACAACGGCTGGCTGATCCGCCACGACACCCAGTATCACTGGCACAACCACGGCTTCGCCAGTTTCGACGACTTCCTCGGCACGCTTTCTTCCCGTCACCGCAAGGTTACGCGTCGCGAGCGCCGCGATGCGCTCGGCGCCGAGGGGCTGACGGTGAAATGGCTTACCGGGAGCGACCTCACCGAGACCGCCTGGGACCACTTCTTCGAGTTCTACCAGGATACCGGCAGCCGCAAGTGGGGACGCCCCTACCTCACCCGCAGCTTCTTTTCGCTGCTCGGCGAAGCGATGCCGGACCGGGTGCTGCTGATGTTCGCCTATGACGGCGACGAGCCCATAGCCGGCACGCTCAGCCTCATCGGGCACGACCGGCTCTACGGCCGTTACTGGGGCGCCACCCGCAACGTGCCGTTCCTCCACTTCGAACTCTGCTACTACCAGGCCATCGACTACGCCATCGCGCACCGGCTCGGCGTTGTCGAGGCCGGTGCGCAGGGCGAGCACAAGCTGGCGCGCGGCTACGAGCCCACCATCACCCGCTCCGCGCACTGGATCGGCCACCCCGGCCTCCGGGACGCCGTCGCCCGTTTCGTGGCGCAGGAGCGTGTCTCCGTCGCCCGCGAGCAGGAAGTGCTCGAACACTACACCCCGTTCCGCCATGGCGAGCGCCCGGAGCGTTGAACGGTTGCGAACTCTCACCAGCTATGGTGGAAGTCGCCCCGGCTGGACGGCCGTGGTCGCGACGCGGTATTTTCAGCCCAACAGGGGCCACACTCTGAGTGGATGGCAAGGTCCACCGGAGTGAACAGGAGACGGTCTTGGGTAAGCGCATCGCAATAGCGGCGATCGGCACGATGGGTGACGTACAGCCCTTCGTTGCGCTCGGCCGCGCGCTGACCAAGCGTGGCCATTCCGTCGTCATCGCCACCACGATCGATTTCGAGCAGTTCGTCACCTCGCACGGGCTGGAGTTCCAGACGCTTGGGGCTGACATCCAGGCCTTCATGCGGCAGAGCCAGTTCGACACGGTGATGCAGAAGAACTCGCTGCTCTACGCGCCCAAGCTGCTGCGCGACGGCCAGAAGATTCTCCGCGTCGCCTGCCGGCACCTCTGGGCCACGGCGCAGGATGTCGACGCCATCGTATTCCACCAGACCACCAATTTCGCGGTCGACGTGGCCGAGGCGCTGGATATCCCGGCGATCATGACGGCCTTCCAGCCGCTCAACCCCACCGGCGAGTTTCCCTACTTCGCCTACGAGGGCACGACGCCCGAGCCGCTGTTCAACCGCATCAGCCTCGATCCGCTGTTCAACCGCCTCAGCTACGTCATGCAGGCGGCCTACCAGAGCTACTACGATTTCCCGCGCGACCGCATGCGCGCCAAGCTGCTGGGCCTGCGCAGCCGCAAGCGCTCCGGCTTCTCCAAGAACGCCCGCGGCGAGCCGATCCCGGCGCTTCATGCCTATTCTCCCATCATCTCCCCCCGCCCCGGCGACTGGCCCGAGCAGACGACCGTCACCGGCTTCTGGCGCCTCGACGACATCACCGGCTGGGAGCCGGACGCCGCGTTCCGGAAATTCCTCGATGCGGGCGAGCCGCCAATCTATCTCGGCTTCGGCTCGATGCCGTGGGGGGCGCAGCGCAACACCGAGATCATCACCAAGGCGCTGAAGGCCTGGGGCGGCCGCGCCGTGGTCGGCAAAGGCTGGGGCGGCATCCGCGCCGAGGACCTGCCGGATACCGTCTATTCCATCGACAAGGCGCCCCACACCAAGCTTTTCCCGCTGATGAAGGCGCTGGTGCACCACGGCGGCGCCGGCACTACCTATGCCGGCCTCTACGCCGGCAAGCCCACTTTCGTGGTGCCGCACTTCTTCGATCAGCCCTACTGGGGCCGCCGGGTGTTCGAGCTCGGCTGCGGTCCCCTGCCCGTCCGCCTGCGCAAGCTGACCCCCGGCATCCTCGCCGCCGCGCTCGATGAGCTTTCGACCGACTTGTCCTACGACGCAGCCGCCAAGGACCTGAGCGAGCGGCTGCAGCTCGAGGATGGCACCGGGCTCGCCGCCGACATCGTCGAGGAGACGATCGAGAGCTATCCGGGCAACTACGACGAATCCGACCAGCTGATGGGAGCCGCCTCGTGACCGCTTATGACCCCGCCAACATCTTCGGCAAGATCATCCGCGGCGAGATTCCGGCCCACAAGGTTTACGAGGATGCCGGCGCGCTGGTGATGATGGACATCTTCCCGCAGTCCAAGGGCCACACCCTGGTCATCCCGAAGGCTCCCGCACGCAATCTCTTCGACGCCGATCCGGCCGTGCTCGCCCGGGTCATCCCGCTGGTGCAGCGCGTCGCCAAGGCGACACACAAGGCGCTCGGCTCCGACGGCATCCGCGTCGCCCAGTTCAACGAGGCGCCGGCCGGCCAGTCGGTCTTCCACCTCCACTTCCACGTCATCCCCGCCTACGAAGGCGTCGAACTGGGCCGCCACGGCCAGGGTAAGGCCGACGACGCCGAGCTCGCGGCACAGGCCAAGGCCATAGCCGCCGCGCTCGGCTGAGACGCGAAGACCTCGCTACTTACCCCGCACCCGACGGCTTCGCGGCATAGCCGAGCCGGGTGAGGGGTCACGACACCATCTTAAGTCCTATTGCACCAATCCTGATGCATGATACATCACCATGCAGCAGACTCACATGAACCTTGCGCCGCAGGGAGTCACGCCATGATGACCGCCGCCCAGCTCCGGGCCGCCCGCGCCCTTCTCGGCATCGACCAGAAGACCCTGGCCGAGATGTCCGGCGTGTCGCTGCCCACGATCCAGCGGATGGAAGCCAGCGACGGCAATGTGCGTGGTATCGTCGAGACGCTGACCAAGGTCATCGAGGCGCTGAACGCCGCCGGCGTCGAACTGATCGGCGAGAATGCCCGCAGCGACGGCGGCGGCCGCGGCGTTCGACTCCGCCGACCGCCGTCCGACTGACACGCAACCGGCGGTACGCCAACGGCGGCCGCCAACCCGCCCCCCAGCACCCGAGATGCAGATGGCCGCATCCACTCCAGCGAGCAAACAGCAGCGAGCGGCGATTGCCGACCTGTTCACCCC
>JAEYTN010000039.1 GCA_023433985.1 Pseudomonadota bacterium
GCACGGTAGCGATGAACAGGTCCATGCCGTGCTCGACGAGGCCCTCCCCGAGACCGGTGAGGAACTCACCCAGGTAGGAGTCGATGAAATTGGGCCCGCGTACGGGCATGACGAAGCCGACGAAGCCGGAGCGCCCGGAAACCAACTGCCGGGCCGCCATGTTGGGCACGTAGCCATACTGCCGCGCCGCCTCCGTGACGCGCTGCCGGGTCTTGAGCGCGATGGCCGGATCGCCCGACAGCGCGCGCGACACGGTCCCGACGGAGACGTCGAGACGTGCCGCCAGTTCGCGCAACGTCATTCCAGCCACAGACGCTCCTCCCAAAGCCGAGGAGCAGTTTTAAACGTTTACGGTAAGATTGCAAACGCTTTAAATC
This sequence comes from Pseudomonadota bacterium, assembly GCA_023433985.1. Taxonomy (GTDB): domain Bacteria; phylum Pseudomonadota; class Alphaproteobacteria; order Rhizobiales; family Devosiaceae; genus Devosia_A. Next base: position 378 of record JAEYTN010000039.1, read on the forward strand.
CCGAAATCACCTCCGTTTCCTGCGAATTCGCCTCCGTTCGACAGGTAGATCGGCAGATAGGGCGGAACACGCCACATCATCGTCACGTTAGCCTCTATGGTCCCCGCTTCACGCTCGAACTGGAGCAACTCATGCGCTGGCTGCTCACAGCTGTGATCTTCATGATCTGCGCCCCGGCATGGGGGGCCGGCCAGGCGACGCTCGACCGGGGCCGCGCCACGGCGGAAGCCTTCCTCGCTGGCGACATGGCGGAAACCTGGGAGGATCTTTCGCCCGACGTTCGAGGCCTCTTCGGTTCGCCGGAGGGTCTCGAGACCTTCCGCGGGCAACTGACGGCCAGCTTTGGCGAAGAGGCGGAGATCCTCACCGAGAGGGTCGAGCCTGGCCAAGGCGCCGAGACCTATGTTCGCAGCGCGCGATGGACGGGCTCCAAAGCGCCGATCCTCGTCGAGCTGGGCATCGTCCCGGACGGCACGGTGGTGAGCTTCACCGTCCGACCCCAGCCCGTGCTCGCCGACAGCCGCTTCCTAGACTACCAGACCAAGACGCCGCTGCGCCTGCCCTTCGAGGGGGAGTGGTTCGTCGTCTGGGGTGGGCGGACGCTCGAGCAGAACTACCACGCTGCCGACCGGGCGCAGCGCTTTGCCACCGACCTGTTGATCTATCGCGACGGCCTCACCCACAAGGGTGACCCACAGGTGTTGGACAGCTATCTGTGCTGGGATCAGCCGATCCTGGCGCCCGCCGCCGGCACCGTTGCCTTTGCAGTCAACGACCTGCCCGACAATCCGATCGGCAGCACCGACCCCGAGCATCCGGCGGGCAACCACGTGGTGCTCGATTTCGGCAATGGGGAGTTCGCCTTCCTCGGTCACATGCGGGAGGGCAGCGTCCGCGTTCAGCCCGGCACCAAGGTAGCGGCCGGAGAGGAACTGGGGCGCTGCGGCAACTCGGGGAATACCTCCGAGCCGCATCTCCACTTTCATCTGCAGACGACCGCCGATCTGAGCGATGGAGAGGGGCTGCCGGCCTTCTTCGATGGCTACGTCGCGGACGGCAAACCCGTCGAGCGCGGTGAGCCGCAGGGCGGCCAGTACATCCGACCGGCCCCATGAACCTGGAGGCGAGCGTAAGATGGCAGGCAAGCTGATCTGGGGCATCCTCGGCGGTGCGGTACTAGGCGCCGCCTTCGGCTATGTCGGCGGCAACACCGCCATCGGTGTCGCAATCTGCATCGCGGCAGGCGCCGTCGCTGCCGGTATCTGGCATTACGTCGAGAACCGCGGCAGCAAGGCGTGATGCCCTCGGCGGCAAGTAGCCTGCTCGCCGTCTAAATTCAGCGCGATACGCTCCGATGAGGAGCGGTCGCGGCAGGGACTGCTGCAGCGGGGGCTTAGGCTGGCTCCAGTACGGAGCACCAAATGAAGCCAGAAACCAAATACGACAACTTTGCCGACCTCGACATCCGCATCGGGCGGATCGTGGCGGTGGAGCCGTTCGCCCGCGCCCGCAAGCCCTCCTACAAGGTCAAGGTGGATTTCGGCGATCTCGGCATCAAGCAGTCGAGTGCGCAGATCACCAACTACACCGCCGAGCAGTTGGTCGGCACGCTGGTGACGGCGATCGTCAACCTTCCGCCGCGCAACATCGCCGGCTTCAGTTCCGAAATCCTGATCCTGGGCGCCGCCGACGACGCGGGCAATGTCATCCTGCTGTCGCCGCGAACCGAGGTCTCGATCGGCCAGCCGATCTTCTGATTTTTCGAGGGTGGACGCATCGGCGATGCGTCCACCCCCTCGTCTTATGCCGCCTTGTAGCGCGAGAGCCCGAGATCGTCGGTTTCGATGTCGGGCGAGCGGCCCGAGATAAGGTCGGCAACGATCCGGGCCGAGCCGCACGACATCGTCCACCCCAGCGTGCCGTGCCCGCTGTTGATGAAGAGGTTGGGGTAACGGCTCCGGCCGACGATCGGCGTGCTGTCCGGAGTCATGGGCCTGAGACCAGTCCAGAAATTGGTCTTGGTAGTGTCGCCCGCGCCCGGATAGAGGTCGGTGACCGAGTGCAGCAGGGTTTCCTGCCTGGCCTTGGGCAGCACGTTGTTGTAGCCGGCCAGCTCGGCCATGCCGCCGACGCGGATGCGGTCGCCCAGACGGGTGATGGCGACCTTGAAGGTTTCGTCCATCACCGTGGAAACCGGCGCCTTGTCGGGATCGATGATCGGCAGGGTGATCGAATACCCCTTCACCGGATAGATCGGCAGCGCCAGGCCGAGGCTGCGGGCGAGATGCCGCGAATAGCTGCCAAGGGCGAGGACGTAGCGATCGGCGCGGACGGTCCCGCGGCTCGTTTCAACGCCGGCAATGCTGCCGCGCTCCTCGACGATGCGCTCGACATCGGTGCCGAAGGTGAACTTCACGCCCAGTGCCTTGGCCATCTCGGCCAGGCGATTGGTGAACAGGAAGCAGTCGCCGGTTTCATCCCCCGGCAGGCGCAGGCCGCCCACGAACTTGTCCTGCGTGGCGGCAAGGCCCGGCTCCGCCGCGACACAGCCGGCGCGATCGAGTTCTTCGAAACGAACGCCATATTGCTTGAGCACCGCGACGTCCTCGGCCGCGTGGTCGAGCTGCTTCTGGGTGCGGAACAGCTGTAGCGTGCCCTGGCTGCGCTCGTCATACGCGATGCCGGTTTCGGTCCGGAGGTCGACCAGGACGTCGCGGCTGTACTCGGCCAAGCGCACCATCCGCCCCTTGTTGAGGGCGTAGCGGCTGTCGGTGCAGTTGGCCAGCATCTTGAGCAGCCACGCATACTGGTGCGGATCGACCGTCGGCGTGATGCGCAGCGGCGCGTGGCGCATGAAGAGCCACTTGAGCGCCTTGAGCGGAATGCCGGGCGCCGCCCATGGCGAGGCGTAGCCGGGAGACACTTCGCCCGCATTGGCGAAGCTGGTCTCGAGCGCTGGCCCGGACTGGCGATCGAAGACTTCGACTTCGTGGCCATCGCGCGCCAGGAAATAGGCAGTCGTGGTACCGATGACCCCGGCCCCGAGCACGGCTATCTTCATTGCAAACCCTTACGCTGTGTAGATG
>JAEYTN010000146.1 GCA_023433985.1 Pseudomonadota bacterium
CTCGAGCTCATCCACCTCGGCCTTGTGATGGTGGATCCCGAGCAGCGCTCCAGGGGCCTGAGTTGGGTGCTCTACGGCCTCACCTGCTTCCTGCTCTTCATCCGCAACCAGGGCCGGCCGATCTGGCTGAGCAACGTCACCCAGGTGCCCGCCATCGTCGGCATGGTCAGCGAAACCTTCTCGGACGTCTATCCCAACCCCGGCACGGCAAACCCGCGCAAGTTCCGCCACCTCGTGCTGGTGCGGCAGATCATGCGCGCCCATCGCTTCGTCTTCGGCGTGGGCGACGATGCCGAGTTCGATGAAGCCGCCTTCGTCATCCGCAACGCCTATACCGGCGGCTCCGACAACCTGAAGAAGACCTTCGAAGCGGCCCAGAAGCATCGCAAGCCCGTCTACAACGAGTTCTGCGCCGCCATGCTCGACTACGACCGTGGCGACGACGTGATCCAGATCGGCCGCCTCGACCTCGCCGCCGCCCGCCGCTACCTCATCGACATGGTGCCGCGGCAGGCCTGGGCCATCGTCGGCGTCGCCGCGGCGATGACGCTGGTTCAGCGCGCCATCCTTCCCGTTGTGCAATGGCTCGACCCGGCCCGCGAATGGGGCCGCCTCCGCCCGAGGAGATCCGCATGAGCTTCACCTACGAGGAGTTCACCACCCGCAACCTCGGCTTCGTCGATGCCGCCGGTCAGCAAAAGCTCCGCAACGCCACGGTCTTCGTCTGCGGCACCGGCGGTATGGGCGGCGCGGCCATCCTTGCGCTGGCCCGTGCCGGCATCGGCAAGCTGATCATCGCCGATATCGACACCTTCGAGATTTCCAACCTCAACCGGCAGGTCTTCGCCTTCACCGACACCGTCGGCCGCCACAAGGCCGAGGTCACGGCCGAAGCGCTCCATCGCATCAATCCCGAGCTCGAGGTCACCGTCTACAGGGACGATTGGCCCGATCACGTGGTCGATTCCATCCACTCCGCCGCCGTCACCCTCAACGGCACCGACGACCTCGGCGCCGCGCTGCTGCTCTATCGCACCGCCCGCGCCAAGCACAAGCCGGTTATCGACGCCTACGCCGCCTCGCTGCCCTCCGTCTACGTCACCCGCCCCGGCGCCGCGACGCCCGAAGAGCGCCTCGGCTACCCGACGATCGGCACCCCATGGAACGCCCTCACCGCCGAGCAGCGCAGCGCCGCCTTCATGCGCGAGGTGGAGTACGTCATGGTGCACTCGTCCTCCCGACACTACATCGACCTGAAACTCGCGGGCGAGATGGCGGCCGGCCGGCGCAAGCGCATGTCCTTCGCGCCCATGGTCATCTCCACCGGCATGCTGATGGCCTACGAGGCGCTGGCCATCGTGCTCGGACAGGAGACCGCAACCAACAACCGCGGCTGGTTCTTCAACCCCTACAAGGGCAAAGTCGAACGCCCGCTGCCCAAGCTCGTCGAGCTGATGGTGCTGCCCCTCGCCCGGCGCGAGATCAAGAAGCTGACGGGGGCCTGATGCAGGCCACGCTGCCTTTCCCCGCCGACAGCGCGCTGGCGCTCATCGCCCTCACCGGCACGCTTGCCGCCATGGTGGTGATCTGCGCCCGCTCGACCCATGACGGGCTTGCCACCCGCCTGCTCTTCACCCTGGGCCTCGCGGCCGGCATCCTCGGCACCCGCCTCCTCGCCTGGCACCTCTACGCCCCGTTCTTCGATTTCGTCGGCCGCGTCATCGCGGCGTGGATACCGCTCGCCGCCCTGCTCGTGCTCGAAGGGCTCGAGCGGCGGCACGCCCCGCGACCGGTGAAGCTCGCGGCCCTTGCCGCCGGCGGCCTCTGCTCGGTCCTCGCCTTCTTCCCGCCGGCCCTCGTTTATCCCCTCTACGTCCTGCTCGCGGTGCAGCTCGCCGCTTTCGTCACGGTCTATTGGTTGGCGCTGACCGACAGCCGCGCCGGCCTCAGCGCCAGCGAAACCCGCACGCTCTCCCGCCTCCGCGTCGCGCTGCCCATCCTGCTCGTCTGCGTCGCTACCGACTATGGCGTCTTCGGCGACTGGGTGCCGTTGCGCGGCTCCAGCATCGCCATCCTGTTCCTCTGCTGGGTGGTGATAGGCTCGGCCCACGCCACCGCCTCGCGCTGGGACGCGGCGATTGTCCTCTTCGTCGCTACGGTCGCAAGCCTGCTCGTCGGCCTTGCGACCGGCCTCGGCACCGCCAGCTGGACGCTCGGGATGCAGGGCGGCGCCATGGCGCTCGCGGCCACCATCCTGGCGCTCGTCGTCCACGAGGCGGTGCGTGCCTTCGCCAGTTCCCGCCGCGACGACGTGCTCCGCGCCCTCGCCCACGCCGACCTGGGCGACGTGCATCGCTTCATGGCCGAGCTCACCCGGCAATCCCAGCTCAGCGGCACCACGGTCATCGAGGGGGACAACCTCGCCGATTTCGACCAACCGGCCGTCGCGGCGGCTTTCGCCCTGTACCCGGTGATGGACCGCGGCGACCTCCCGGGCCTCGCCGACGGCACACGCCAGCAGCTCGAAAGCCTCTTCACCACTTATGACGCCACCCACCTCCTGCTGCTGTCGTCCGCGCCGCTGCGCCTCGCTGCGGCGACCCTCGCCGCGCTGGGCAGCAACTCGGCGCTCAAGACCGAACTGGCGGTGGTGCAGCGCATGGCGGCGCTGGTCTCGGCGCGCGAAGGAGCGACCGATGGAATTGCGTGAGCGCGATTTCGACGCCTTCTTCCGCGCGCCGTTCGAGATTTACGACCCTGCCTCGCCCTATGTCTCGCCCATGCGTTCGGACCTCCGGCGCTTCCTCACCGCCGGCGAGAACCCGCTCTTTCCCCACGAGGGCGACTTCACCTGGTTCACGGCCCACCGCGACGGCGGGGTGCTGGGC
>JAEYTN010000149.1 GCA_023433985.1 Pseudomonadota bacterium
GTCTACCTCAGACAGATCGACACCGAAGTCGCCGAACTGCGGCACGACCTCGGGACCGCCGAGCGTCTGCGCGACGAGGACATCGCCAGCGTCGACGCGATCAATCTGCGCCGCAGCCAGGTGCTCGGCGACAGGGTCAGGGGCCTTGCCTGGCGGCGTCGGCGGGTGGCCGACGTCCACGACGAGCTGCCCGTCGCGCCCTGCGCTTCGGGGCTGGTCGAAGCGCCGGTAACGGCGTGCCGCCGCGACCATCCGGACGTGCCGGAGGAAATCCACGAATACGTGCAGCTGCTTCGCGAGGTGCCGCTGTCATGGTTCCCGCGGATCGCTGCGATGGTGGCGCGCATCGACCGGCTCGATCCGGTCCGCCGTACGATCGAGACGATCCGCGAGCGCGCGATCGTGCCGCGAGGTTTCACGCCGCTCAAGGCGGTCGCCGCCAACCAGAAGCTGCTCAGGAGCGTGCATCAGGCGCTGGTAGTGGCGCGGAGCAAGGTCGAAAGCCGACGGATCGCCGTGGCGGCGGTCAACTTCGCCGCCCTGCCGCGGCTCTCGCTCGGCGAAGCGCAAGCGCAACTGCAGGCCATGGCGACGCTCGGCGACCTGCTCGCCGGAACGCATCGCCGGCCCGACCTCACCAGGGCAGCGACCGAGCAGCTCGAAGCAATTGCCGCGACAGGCAGCTGCCTCCACGACAGCTTCGGCGACGTCGCCCCGATCGTCCGGCTCGCCTGGGCGGAAACCTTGTCCGAGTTCGACCGCCCCGCCCCGCTTCATTCGCTGGCGGCGCTGCCGCGCTGGGCCGAGGTCCCGGCCGAACTGCGCCGCACGCTGCAGAGCTTCGTCGACTTCCTGTTCGCCCAGGCCGACCGCAACAACGGGGACGCTCGCGACGCGATGAACGAGTTCGTCCGCGTCTGCATGCTGATGGCCGCGCACTCGCCGGTCGACCGCATCATCCCGGCGCGCCTCGTCGAGCCGGCGCCGGCGCGGATCGGCGGGCGGCTGTCGCTCGAGCTCGACATCGCCCGAGTCCGCAAGGGCATGCTTGCGGTCGTGCGCGACGACCGCGACCGGATCGTCTCGCAGGCGGTCGTCGACGACATCGCCGACGGTGTCGCCCAGGCGCGCATCACCCATCTCCACGCGGCCATCACGACGATCGTTCCGACCATGCGCATCGAGCTGGCCGGGGCGAAGATGCGATAACGGTAGGCGCGGTCGGTGGCGGTCTCGGTTCGCAAGCTGATCCAACGGGGCGAGGCGCGCCACGTGGTGCGCGACCGTGTCGCGCTCGAGGACGCGCTCAACACCACCCTGTCCGACGACGGCCGGCTCGTGCTGGTTCGCCGCCTGCAAGTGCGCGGCGATCTGGCCGACCCGGCGCGCCGGCAGTACGCGGTACGGCGCGGCTGGGTCGAGGCCGTCGCGGGAGCGGTTCACGGCGGCAAGAGCGCCGCGAACCGCGCGAACTGCGTGTGGTTCGCGAGCCGCGAGGAAGCCGAAGCGCTGCTTCTGCGCAAGCTGCTGACGGGCGAGCCGATCGAGGGTTGGTTCTGGAGGCTGGCCGTGCCGGACTGGGGCCTGCGGCCGTTGACCGACTGGGCGCCGCGGGCCGTCGCCGCCTCCCTTGCCGAAAAGGATGTCGGACGCCTCGCGTGCATCGTGCAGACCTTCGTCGAGGCAGGTCGCGCCGATCTGCTAGTCGCCGCCGTCGGGCATGCGCTTGCAGCGCCTGACGGTCCGTTCGCCGATACCATCCCAAGGCAGGCCTTGTCCTCCGGCAGAGCGACGCTGTCGGCTTCGTCAGATGTCGATGACGAGGCGCTCGCGGTCCGGATCGCGGTGAAAATGCTTCCCCAGGCGCTCCCGGCGGCTTGGCGGGCGGTGCTGGCCGATCTTGGCCAGACCTCGCTACCGGGAGGCGCTTGCGAACGCGTGATAGCGGCCGTCGTCGAGGAAAGGATCCGCCAGATCTCCCCCGCTCTGACGCTCAGACCGCGGCTGTTGAAGTTGGTGGCGAGCAAGGCCCGCGAGATCGTGGCCGGGGGTAGCGCCGCACCTGAACAGGCGACGGGCGGGCCATCCGGCGCCCAGTCGGGGGCGGCGCCTCGCTGGGACGTCGTGACGTGTTGCGGAACCCGGCAGCGCGCCTCGGCAATGGCGCGCGCGGAACGTCGCGACGCTCGCCTCGGCGAAGCGCGCGCGCGGTCCGAAAGCCCGCTGCCACCCGAGATCGACCTTGCCGATCCCGCTAGGCCTCACCTGCTCCCTGCGAGCGATCACGCGGGGTTGTGGTTGATCGTCCCGTCGCTGATCCGTCTCGGCTTCGGCGAATGGCTGGCCGAGCGCGCCGAGCTACTCGGGGACAATCCCGGGCGGAGCCTGATCCTCGCAGTGGCAAGGCATCACCGTATCGGGCCCGACGACCCCGCCCTCGCCCCGCTCGCGCCGGTCGCATCGGACGAGGATCAGCCCGGCTGGACCGATGCCTGGCGGATCGGTCTCGACCGCTGGCTGCGGCGTACCG
>JAEYTN010000298.1 GCA_023433985.1 Pseudomonadota bacterium
ACCGAACTGCTCGGGTTCGCAGTGACGGATGCGGGCAAGATCGACCCGATGACCGACTTGCGGCAGGCCTATCTCTGCCGGGCGCCCAAGGGGGCGGACATGCGGCTCGCTGGGTTCTGGCAATTCACCGAGGACGCGGCAGGCAACTCCACCGAGTTCATGGACGGCGACGATATCGGTGCGCTCGACCCGGCGGCGGACCCGATCGGGCTCGCGCGGTTGCAGACCCACGCCCTCTACGGGCGGCCGAACTCGGTGGCGTACTATGTCGACTACCTGCAGCGGAACGGCGCCAGCCAAGCGATGATCGACTTCTGGCAGGCGCGGATCGAGCCGGTATCGGCGACGGTCGATGCGCAGGCGCGGCACCGGGTGAACATGGGCGCGACGCCCGAGGTGCTCGCGGAATCGATCGCGCAGCTGATGGAGGCGCGGGCTGACGGCTTGCCGCGCGCGGCCGTGGATCTCGGTTCGCTGCTGCTCGACTATTTCCCCAACGATCCGGCGAAGAAGGCAGAGGCGATCGGCTATCTCGAGGAGGGTGCGGCGCTCGGACAGGGCGAGGCGATCCTGCGGCTGCTGCCGCTCGAGGAGGAAGCCGGCACGGCGAACGCAGCGGACCTGCTGGAGCGCTACCGGCAGGCGATCGAGGAGCGCGGCGATGCGGATGCACTGATCTTCGCGGCTTCCAACGAGCGGGACCCGGCACGCAAGCACGACTACCTCTATCGGGCGGCGAGCGTGGTGGACTGCACGTTCGAGAACACGATCAAGCTCGCCGGCGCGTTCGTCGACACCGAGGATCACACCGAGACCGAGCACTGGCTGCAGGTCAGCCTGCGGCTTGCCGGCGAGGATGGCTGGCGGCAGGTCGCGGTGGGCGACCGGTACATGGCGATGGGCGGGCCGGACCGCGCCCGCACGGCCATCGCGCTCTACCAGGACGGCGTGAAGCTCGGCGACGATACGGCCGTGAGCCGGCTGGTGAAGATCTACGCCGACCCCGACAGCGCCGACTATGCACCGGCCAAGGCCGTGGAGATGTTCAAGCGGATGATCGACGACGCCCAGGTCGCGGACCTGGGAAAGATCCGCGAGAAGGTGGAGAAGGCGCCGCCTGCCATCCGCACCGCGGTGATGGACCAGGTGGACTGGGCGGCGCGCTATGCCGCTTCGGCCGCAACCGGCGACGTGGTGGCGATGCGCGAGCTCGGCCTCTACCTGCGGCAGACCGGCGTGACGGTGGCCGAAGCGCGGGACGCGAGCCAGTGGCTGAAGCGGGCGGCGGATGGCGGCGACGTCACCGCGATGGTGGAGCTCGCCAAGGCCTACGCCATGGGCATCGGCATCCAGCCGTCGATCCAGCAGGCACAAGTGCTGCTTAAGGACGCGGCCGGGCTCGGCAACGAGGAGGCGAAGCGCCTGCTCGCCTCGATGGCGATCGAGAATTGACCATGCGGATTTTCCTGAACATCGCGGCGGCGATGTCCCTTCTCCTCGGCACGACTACCCCCCTCCCAGCCGAGGAGAAGGGTTTTACCTGCGCCGCTACGCCCCAGCCGGTGACGTCGCTGACCTATGGCAGCCGATACACCGACGACAGCAAGACGCGCTCGGACATCGACGAAGCTTCCAACGCCGAGGTCGACAAGGCGCTGAAGCCGGTGGAGCAGTTCATCGGCGAGCTCATCAAGATGAGCAACACGGCGCTGATGGAGGACGATACGGCGCGGGCCGCGTGCGTGCTCGACTGGCTGGCGGCCTGGGCAGATGCCGGAGCGCTGACGCAGCTCGAGACGCTGAATGTGCAGCTGTCGGTGCCGGCGCGCTATGCCGGGCTGGCGATGGCGCTGCTGCAGGCGGAGGCAGTCGGCGGGCTGGATGCTCAGAAGCGCGACCGGGTGGTGGCGTGGCTGACGGGGGCGGCGGAGTCGATGGTCGAGTTCTTCGACGGCGAGGCGCCGCCGAATGCGAGCAGGAACAACCTTCGCGCATGGGCGGGACTCGCAGCGGCGACGATCGGGCGGCTCGACGGAGATGCCGCGCTGCTCGACTGGGCGAAGGGGAGCTTCGAGCTGGTCGCGTGCCAGGCGAGCGCGGACGGGTCGCTGCCGCTCGAGATGAACCGCGCGGACAAGGCGTTGAACTACCAGCTCCATGCGGTGGCGCCGCTGGTGGTGACGGCGGAACTGCTGGCGGCGACGGGATATGACGGCTACGCGGCCTGCGACGGCAAGCTGACGCAGATTGCTGCCTTCAGCCTGAAGGCGGTGGACGACCCGGCGATCGTGGAGGCGGTGAGCGGGGTGAAGCAGACGTTCCAGACCGGCAAGCAGCAGGTGGAGCCATTCATGCTCGCGTGGGTGGAGCCCCTGCTCCGCCACCACCCCGACGAGGCGATCAGTGCCTATGTCGACGAGCTGCGGCCACTGTCGCACGCAAAGCTCGGCGGCAACCTGACGCGGATCGGCGACTGGGTTGCGCGATTGCCGGCACCAAATAGTTAACCCTTGCTGTAGAAACGGCGGCGGCTCAGGTAACGGCTGGGCCGCCGCCTCTTTTTCGACTTCCGCTTTTCCTGATACTCTGCCTTTCGCGCGACAGGATTTCGCGTGTGAAGTGAGCCGAGCAAAATCGGCCGCTTTCAGAATGAAGGCGAATTGCAGATTGGCTCGTAAGGCTTCCTTCAGGGCTGTGCCGCACAAGCCCCGCTCGAAACGGCGGGTGCTGAACCGCCTTTCCCACCGTCTTGAAGAAAGTGTCGCCGTGATCCCTCGCGAAGGTGCCGGCGCGTCGGCTGAGCTTGCCGCGCGCTTTTCGTCCGTGCTCGCCGACGCGCAGGGCCGCACCGTAAGTTCGGATGCGCTGTTCGATACCCTCAAGCTCGAGGCGCTCGACTGGGGACTCGACCATGGGGTCGAGACGACGGTGATCGACACCGCCGAGCTGCCCGTCACTGCCGGGGACGGCAAGGAAGAGGCCTGACGGCCGCCCGATTTTCACGATGGTGGCATGTTGACGCGCGACGGTGAAGCGCGCGTCAAGGCGGCGCATGTCATTGGCGTCGCTTCATAAGTCTCGATGGGGTATAGCGAGAGGAACAGCGATCGGAGGCAG
>JAEYTN010000346.1 GCA_023433985.1 Pseudomonadota bacterium
TCTCCGGCCTGGCCCGCGGCATCGACGCGGCTGCGCATGCCGCTTCGCTGCAGAGCGGCACGGTCGCGGTGCTCGCCGGCGGCATGGACCAGGTCTACCCCGCCGAGAACCTGCCCCTCGCCCGCGAAATCCTCGAGAACGGCGGCGCGCTGCTTACCGAGATGCCGCTCGGCTGGGAGCCGCGCGCCCGCGACTTCCCCCGCCGCAACCGCCTCGTCTCCGGCCTCACGCTGGGCACCGTGGTGGTCGAGGCAGCGAAACGCTCGGGGTCCCTGATCACCGCTCGCCTCGCGCTCGAGCAGAATCGCGAAGTGTTCGCCGTCCCCGGTTCGCCGCTCGATCCCCGCGCCGAGGGCGGCAACGCCCTCATCCAGCAGGGCGCGCACCTCATCACCAGCGCGCAGGACATCATCGACGTGCTGCGCGAGGCGGACCCCGCCCGCTCCAGCCTGCTCGAACCCGACTGGCTGCCCGAGGTGGATTTCTTCGAGCTCGCGCCGCCCTCCGACAACGAGCGCGCCATCCTCCTCGATGCGCTCAGTGTTACCCCGGTGCCCATAGACGACGTCATCAAGTCCACGGGCATCGCCACCGGCCGCGTGCAGACCTTGCTGCTCGAGCTCGACCTCGAAGGCCGTATCGAGTGGTCCGCCGGCCAACTGGTCGCGCTCCGCCCCTGACAAATCTTCCCCCATAGGGGGAATGTCGGACCGCCCGGCAGGCCCGGTTGACAGCCCCAAACCGCTTCACCATGTTGCGGCCCGTTCGAACGCCACTCCTCGAAAGCACTATCCTCATGAAGCTCGTCATCGTTGAAAGTCCGGCTAAGGCCAAGACGATCAACAACTATCTGGGCAAGGACTACGAAGTCCTGGCGAGCTTCGGTCACGTCCGCGACCTGCCGGCCAAAGACGGTTCGGTGCTGCCGGACGAGGATTTCGCCATGAGCTGGGAGGTCGATGCGCAGTCGCGCAAGCGCCTCGCCGACATCGGCAACGCACTCAAGAACGCCGACGAACTGATCCTCGCCACCGACCCGGATCGCGAGGGCGAGGCCATCTCGTGGCACGTGCTCGACGTGCTCAGGCAGAAAAAGCTGATCAAGGACAAGCCGGTCAGCCGCGTGGTCTTCAACGCCATCACCAAGTCGGCGATCACGGAGGCGATGCAGCATCCACGGGCCATCGACGAGCCGCTGGTCGACGCCTATCTCGCCCGCCGCGCCCTCGACTACCTCGTCGGCTTCACCCTGTCGCCGGTGCTCTGGCGCAAGCTGCCGGGCTCACGCTCGGCCGGGCGTGTGCAGTCCGTGGCGCTCCGCCTCGTCTGCGATCGCGAGAGCGAGATCGAGAGGTTCCGGGCCCAGGAATACTGGTCGATCGGCGCAAAGCTGAGCGAGAAGGGCAAGAGCTTCGAGGCGCGACTCTATTCGGTCGACGGCAAGAAGACCGACAAGCTCGACATCGCCAACGCCACCGAGGCGGAAGCGCTGAAGGCCGCCATCGAGGCCGGCACGTTCTCGGTCAGTGCCGTCGACAAGAAGCCGACCAGGCGCAACCCCTACCCGCCCTTCACCACCTCGTCGCTGCAGCAGGACGCATCCTCGCGCCTCGGCTTTTCGCCCAGCCGCACCATGCAGATCGCGCAGCGCCTCTACGAGGAAGGCATCATCACCTATATGCGAACCGACGGCGTGCAGATGGCGCCCGAGGCGATCGACCAGGCGCGCCGCGCCATCGTGAAGGAGCATGGCGCCGACTACCTGCCCGAGAAGGCCCGCATCTACCAGACCAAGGCCAAGAACGCGCAGGAGGCCCACGAGGCCATCCGCCCCACGGACATGTTCCGCCACCCCAACACGCTGCGCGGCAACGACGAGCAGTTCAGGCTCTACGAGCTGATCTGGAAGCGCACGCTCGCGAGCCAGATGCGCTCGGCCGAGATCGAGCGCACCACGGCCGATATCGCGGTGTTCGCCACCAGCCGTGACATTGCGCTGCGCGCCGTCGGCTCCGTCGTCACCTTCCCCGGCTTCCTCGCGCTCTATGGCGTGCAGGCCAAGGAAACCCGGGACACGGACGAGACCGAAGACGATGTGGACAGCCGCGAACTGCCCCCGCTCAGCGTGGGCGACCGCCCGAAGCTCGAGCAGGCGCTGATCGAGCAGCATTTCACCCAGCCGCCGCCGCGCTACACCGAGGCGAGCCTCATCAAGAAGATGGAAGAGGTCGGCATCGGCCGCCCGTCCACCTATTCGGCCACCGTCTCCGTTCTGCAGGACCGCAATTATGTCCGCGTCGACAAGCGCGCCCTGATCCCCGAGGATCGCGGCCGCATCGTCACGGCCTTCCTCGAAAGCTTCTTCAACCGCTACGTCGAGTACGGCTTCACCGCCAGCCTCGAGGAAAAGCTCGACCTGATCTCGGATGGCAAGCTCGCCTGGAAGGATGTGCTGCGCGAGTTCTGGACGGACTTCCAGCATCATGTCGAGGAGATCAAGGATCTCCGCGTTTCGGAGGTGCTCGACGCCCTCAACGACCTGCTCGCCGACCATATCTTCCCGGCCCGCCCGGACGGGTCCGACCCGCGCCACTGCCCGAACTGCGGCACCGGCCAGCTGTCGCTGAAGCTGGGCAAGTTCGGCGCCTTCATCGGCTGCTCGAACTACCCCGAATGCCGCTACACCCTGCAACTCTCCGACGCCGCCGCCGGCGGCGCCTCGGAGGCGGGGTCGGGCGACGGCGTGCTCGGCACGGATCCCGAGAGCGGGCTCGACGTGCTCTTGAAGTCCGGCCGCTTCGGGCCATATGTGCAGCTTGGCGAGGGCGACGAGCCGAAGCGTTCGTCGCTGCCCAAGGGCTGGGAGCCCGGCAGCCTGACGCTCGAAAAGGCGCTCGAACTCCTCAAGCTCCCCCGCGAAGTCGGCCTCCACCCGGAATCGGGCAAGCCGATCACCGCCGGCATCGGCCGCTACGGCCCGTTCGTCCTGCACGATGGCACCTATGCCAACCTGCCCGATGTCGAGGAAGTGTTCACGGTCGGGCTCAATCGCGCCGTCGACCTGATTGCGCAGAAGGCCGCCGGAGGCGGGCGTTTCGCCCGTGGCAACCGTGCCGCCCCTGCCGCGATCCAGACGTTCGAGCACGAGGCAGGGCCGATCACGGTCCGGGCCGGCCGCTATGGCCCATATGTGAATCAGGGCAAGGTGAACGCCACCCTGCCCAAGACGTTGAAGCCGGAGGATGTCACGCTCGAGCAGGCGCTCGAACTGATCGTCGCCAAGGGCGGTGCCACTCCGAAGAAGTCGTCGCGCTCCACTGCCGCAAGAAAGCCGGCAGCCAAGAAGGCAGCGACGGCCAAGAAACCCGCGGCCAAGGCCAAGACTGCTGCAAAGACGGCAGCCAAGCCGAAGGCCGCCAGCAAATCCAAGGCGGAGACCTCCGCCTAAAGAAAGATCCAATGGCCAAAGCGCCACGTACAACCACAAAGACCAAGGCCTCACGTTCGTTCGAAGTGGGCGCCCTTCCCTCGCGGGAAGCCATCCTCGAAGCGATGGCCCAGTTCCCCGATCTCGACGGCAAGCGCGAACTCGCGCGGCACTTCGGCATCAAGGGCGACATGCGTACTCCCTTCAAGGTGCTGCTCAAGGAGATGGAAGGCGACGGGCACCTCGCCCGTTCGCGCAAGCAGATCCGCCGCACCGCGGCGCTGCCCGCCGTCACCGTCCTCGACATTCCCGCCGACGCCGACCCCGACGACCTCCACGCCTTCCCGGCGCAATGGAACGACGCCGAGGGCCCCGCGCCGCGCGTCGCCGTAAAGCCGAGCTCGCGGGTCGCGCCGGCCCCGGGCGACCGCATCCTCGCCCGCATCGACGCCGGCGACGGCGAGCTGCCGCACTATACCGCCCGCCCCATGAAGGTGCTCGAGAAGCCGCGCCGCGGCCAGATCGGCATCGTCCGCATGGACGAGGACGGCGCCCGCCTCATGCCCATCGACCGCAAGTCCAAGGAAATGCGGATCGACGGCGGCGACCTCAAGGACGCCCGCGACGGCGACCTCGTCGAAGTCGAGGTGAAGTTCACCGGCCGGCTGATGATCCCCAAGGCCCGCGTCACCAACGTGATCGGCAACCCCAGGTCGGAGGGCGCGGTCTCGATGATCGCGATCCACAACCTCGAAATCCCCTACCGCTTCCCCTCCGCCGTCGTGAAGGAAGCCGAGGCGGCCAAGGAAGCGACGCTCAAGGGCCGCGAGGACTGGCGGCACATCCCGCTCATCACCATCGATCCGGCCGACGCCAAGGACCACGACGACGCGGTGTATGCCGAGCCGGACACCGACCCCAAGAACCCCGGCGGGCACATCGTCTATGTCGCCATCGCCGATGTCGCCGCCTATGTCCGGCCGGGCACTCCGCTCGACCGCGAAGCCTACATC
>JAEYTN010000345.1 GCA_023433985.1 Pseudomonadota bacterium
ACCGGCCGGCCCGCACCTACACTGCGGGCAAGAAGGGCTTTGGCGACAAGCCGGCCGGCAGCCGTGGCGGCAAGCCCTTCTCCGGCAAGCCCGGCGGCCGTCCGGGCGGCGACAAGCCGCGCGGCCCTCGCAAACCGCGCGGGTAAGTCATGCGCATCGTTGCGGGCAAATTCCGCGGCAAGGCGCTGCTCTCGCCCAACGACGAGAGCGTCCGCCCCACTTCCGATCGGGCGCGCGAGGCCGTGTTCAGCATCCTCGCGAGCCGCATCGGCGTGCACCTTGACGGCCTGAAGGTTCTGGACCTGTTTGCCGGCACCGGCGCGCTGGGCCTCGAGGCGCTCTCTCGCGGCGCCGCCTCAGCCGTCTTTGTCGACACCGGCGCCGAAGCCCGCGGCCTCATCCGCGACCACATCGAAGCCTTCGGCCTGGGCGGCATCGCCAAGCTCCTTCGCCGCGACGCCGCGGCGCTGGGGCCGGCCGGCACCCTCGGCCCCTTCGACCTCGTCTTCCTCGACCCACCCTACGGCAAGGGCCTTGCGGAACAGGCGCTCGCTTCCCTCCGCGACGGCAACTGGCTGGCAAAGGACGCGACGATCGTGCTGGAGGAAGCGGCCGAGGTGGAACTGGCGCTGCCGGAAGGCTTCGAGCTCGACGACCGCCGCGAATACGGCGCCGCGGCGGTACATTTCATCCGGCTGGTCTGAAAGGACGCCGAGGGCCCCCGAGTATTCGACGGTAAGCGATCACGGCGATGTTCCGGCCTCACCTCGTTGAGTCGCTGAGCCCTCCATGATCCTCCACCGTCGCAGGCGGGGGAGGGGGACCACGCGAAGCGTGGTGGAGGGGGCGTCCCCCGGCCGCTAGCGCCTCTATCGCGTCCGCCCGAACAACCGCTCGATATCGGCCTTCCTGAGCTCCACATAGGTGGGCCGCCCGTGGATGCACTGGCCCGAATGGGGCGTCGCCTCCATCTCGCGCAGCAGCGCATTCATTTCCTCGACCTTCAGCCGCCGCCCCGAGCGCACGGAGCCGTGGCACGCCATCCGGCCTATGATCGCCTCCAGTCGGTCCGCCAGCGCCGCCGTCGAGTCCCACTCGGCAAGCCCGTCGGCCAGGTCCCGCACCAGCCCGTCGATATCGGCCTGCCCGAGCAGCGCCGGCGTTTCGCGCACCGCCACCGCCCGCGCCCCGAACCGCTCGAGGTAAAGCCCGAGCCGTTCCAGCACCGGTGCCGCGTCCTCGAGCCGCGCGCAATCCTCCTCCGGCAGCTCGATCACCACCGGGATCAACTGCATCTGGCTCGCCACCGGCCCCGCCGCCATCTGCGCCTTGAACCGCTCGTACACGAGCCGCTCATGCGCCGCATGCTGGTCCACCAGCAGCAGGCTCTCGCCGTTCTGCGCCACGATGAAGTTGTCGAACATCTGCGCCCGCGCCGTCCCCAGCGGAAACTCCTCGGACTCGACCGCCGCGACGTCCTTCACGACCTCGAACCGCGCACTAGGCTCGGCGAAATCCGCAAATCGGAGCGCTGACGCCGGGGTTGATCCTCCACCGCGAAGCGGGGGAGGGGGACCGCCGAAGGCGGTGGAGGGGGCGTCCACGCTCACCGGCGCGGCCACCCCCGCAAACTCCGGCACCCGAAATGCCGAGACGACATCCTCAGCCACCGTCGATGCCGCCCGGTACCCGGCCGCCGACAGCGCCTCTCCGATTGCCCGGATCACCGCGCCGCGCACCGCCCCGGCATCGCGAAACCTCAGCTCCGCCTTCGCCGGATGCACATTCACGTCCACATCGGCCGGATCGACCGCCACGAACAGCGCCACCACCGGAAACCGGTCGCGGAACACGAAGTCCGCATAGGCTGCGCGCACCGCCCCCACCAGCACCTTGTCCCGCACCGAGCGGCCGTTGACGAAGAAGTACTGGCTCAGCGAATTGGCCTTGGTGAACGTCGGCAGCCCCGCGAGCCCGGTCACCACTAGCCCGTGCCGCACCGTGGCGAGCGGCACGGCGTTCTCGCCGAAATCCGCCCCCATCACATCGCCGAGCCGCGCCCTCAGCGCTCCGTCGCCTTCGCGTCCCGGCCAGTTCGAAGCACTCCGGTCCGCCCCGTCGAGCACGAAGTGTACCTGCGGGTTGGCCATCGCCAGCCGCCGCACGATGTCCGAAATCGCCGCCGCCTCGGCCCGCTCGGACTTCAGGAATTTCCGCCGCGCCGGCACGTTGGCAAAGAGTTCGCGCACCTCGACGATCGTGCCGCGGTTCATCGCGACCGGCACGACGCGCCCCTTCACCCCATGCCGGACCGAGAGCTGCAGCCCTGTCTCCGCATCCGCCTGTCGCGTCGAAATCGTCAGCTCCGCCACCGATCCGATCGAGGCCAGCGCCTCGCCGCGGAACCCCAGCGTCCGGATATCGTCGAGCCCGCCATCGTCGAGCTTGCTGGTCGCGTGCCGCTCCACCGAGAGCCTGAGGTCGGCCTCGTCCATCCCCACGCCATCGTCCTCGATGCGCATGAGCGAGATGCCGCCGCCTGCCGTAGTGATCGCGATCCGGCCGGCGCCCGCGTCGATGGCGTTCTCGACCAGCTCCTTGACTACGCTCGCGGGCCGTTCCACCACCTCGCCCGCGGCGATCCGGTTGATCAGGTCCTCTGGAAGCTGGCGGATAGGCAAGGGCGATTCTCCTGAGCCGCAATATAGGCGACCCCGGCATTTGCCGGCACCCGGAAATCCCGGTAGGTGGGGATATGCCCAGCCCCATGGACCTTGCCCTCGATCTCGCCGCCGAAGCCGCCGCCGCCGGCGAGGCACCCGTCGGGGCCGTGGTGATGGAGGGCGAGCGTATTCTCGCTGCCGAGCGCAACCGCATGCGCCAGCTGGCCGATCCCACGGCCCACGCCGAACTGATGGCCATTCGCGCTGCCCTCGCCACCCGCGGCACCGGCCGCCTCGATGGCTGCGACCTCTATGTCACGCTGGAGCCCTGCGCCATGTGCGCCGGCGCCGTCGCCCACGCCCGCCTGCGGCGCGTCGTCTACGCCGCCGCCGACCCCAAGGCCGGAGCAGTGGAGAACGGCGTCCGCCTCTTCGAAAGTCCCAACTGCCACCACCGCCCCGAGATCATCTCCGGCATCGGCGAGCGGCGAGCCTCCGAATTACTGCGCGAGTTCTTCAAAGCGCTGAGATAGCCGGCGATCCCCCCCGCACAGCATTGGCGGGGCGGTACGATTGCGACGCCGTCCGCGCTCCGGCCCTACCGCTCTTCCGCCCGGTTCGTCGGTTCGGTCCCCTGGATGAACTGCTCGACCTTGCGCTCGAGCGCCCGCTTCAGGTTGTCCTTGTCCTTCTCGACATGCGCCATGATCTCGCGCACGCGCCAGAACTCATGCGCGGCGAAGGTATTGAGGTGCGGCCGGATGTACACGTCGGGCGGATAGGCAGCCATCATGTGCGCGGTGAGCGAGTGCATCATGATCTGCGCCGAGCCGAACCACACGTCCACGGCGCTGTGGTTCATCTTGCTCATCTGCTCGGACGGGTCGCCGTTCACGTCGATGCCGACGACGATGTCGGTGTCGGCCGATGCCTGGTCCAGCGGCAGCGGGTTCACCACCCCGCCATCGACCAGGAGGTGATTGGCGAACGGCACCGGCTTGAACAGGCTCGGGATGGCGATGGAGCCAGCGATGGCGTCGCGCAAGGGACCTTCGGAAAACACCGCCTGATGCCAGCTCTGGAAATCCGTCGCCACCACGTAGAACTTGGTCTTGAGCTCGCTGAACTCGAACGGGAACGGGTCCGGCAGGAACGCGTCCACCACCCGCCGCGCATCGAGCTGCATGCCGAAGAAATTGCCGAGGTTCCTGACCTGTGCGCCCCACAGCCGCCCGGCAATGATCCTGAGCGTGCCCAGCACGCTGATCGAATGTTCGCGCAACTCCGCTCCGCTCAGGCCATTGGCCCAGCCCGAGCCGATCAGCGCGCCGATCGACGTGCCGGCAATCACGTGCGGCTTGATCCCGAGTTCGTCGATCGCTTCGATGAAGGGAACGTGGGTCAGCCCCCGCGCCGAGCCGCCGCCCAGCGCCACGCCGATCTTCGGGTCGCCGCCCGACCGCTCACGCGGCACCTCGACATATTCGCCCCGGAGCTTCTGCACAACTTCGAGGCCCCGCTGTTGCAGCGGCGTCATCGGAGCGGGCACTGGAAGCTCGTGTTTCACGATAAGGACGTAGGTTACCCTCTGTCCCTTTATAAGGGCTCAACACAGCCCCGCGTTCCACCTTTTTGCCGGCGAGAAGTTAATCCCGCTGGTTACCGGCGCTCGCGCTCCACCGCGCGCCAACCGATGTCCCGGCGGCAGAACCCTTCCGGCCAGTCGATCCTGTCCACCGCCGCATAGGCGCGCGCCTGCGCCTCGGCCACGGTCTTGCCGAGCGCCGTCACGTTCAGCACCCGCCCGCCATTGGCGAGCAGCCGGCCGTCGCGCCGCAGCGTGCCGGCGTGAAACACCTTCAGCTCCTGCCCATCCAGCTCGTCTATGCCCTTGATCTCGCTGCCCTTGGGCGCATCCACCGGGTAGCCCTTGGTCGCCACCACCACGGTCAGCGCCGCCTCGTCCCGGAACTCCGGCGTCACCGTGCCGAGTTCGCCCTTAGCCGTCGCGAGCAGCAGCTCCAGCAGGTCCGATTTCAGCCGCAGCATCAGCACCTGGCACTCCGGGTCGCCGAAGCGCACGTTGTATTCGATCAGCTTCGGGCCCGCCGCCGTCACCATGATCCCGGCGAACAGCACGCCGGTGAACGGCGTCCCCCGCTCCGCCATACGGCGCACCGAGGGCAGGATGATCTCGTCGCGCACCCGCGCCGTCACGTCGTCCGTCATCACCGGGGCAGGGGAGTAGGCGCCCATGCCGCCGGTGTTGGGTCCGCGGTCGCCGTCCCACACCCGCTTGTGGTCCTGCGCGCTGGGCAGCAGCACCACGTCCGTGCCGTCGCACAGCGCGAAGATCGAGGCTTCCTCGCCCTCGAGATATTCCTCGATCACCACCGTCGAGCCCGATACGCCGAATGCGCCCGAGAAGCAGTCGTGCACCGCGTCTTCGGCCTCGGGCTGCGTCGTCGCCACCGTCACGCCCTTGCCCGCCGCAAGCCCGTCCGCCTTGATCACGATCGGCGCCCCGTGCTCGCGCACATAGGCGAGCGCCTCCGCCTCGTTGTCGAACCGCCCGTACCGCGCCGTCGGCACGCCTGCCTCGTCGCAGAGTGCCTTGGTGAAGCTCTTCGATCCTTCTAGCTGAGCCGCCGCCTTCGATGGCCCGAAGCACAGCAGCCCCGCTGCCCGCACCGCGTCGCCAAGCCCCACCACCGCCGGCGCATCTGGACCGATCACCACGAAGTCGATGGCATTGGCGTTGGCGAACGCCACCACCCCGACATTGTCGTTGATGTCGAGCGCCACGTTCTCGGCAATCGCTTCGGTCCCGCCATTTCCCGGCGCCACGAACAGCTTCTCGCACCGGGGCGATTTCGCGATGGCCCAGGCCAGGGCATGTTCGCGGCCACCCGATCCGATCACCAGAATGCGCATGGAAAGTCCTTCTTTGCCGAGCTCCGCAGCCCTCTAGCATCGGTTGCCGCCCGCCACCACCCTTGACGGACTCGCCCCGGTGCCGCACCTGTCAGCAATGTCCGTTCCCTTCACCAACGCCGCCGAATACACCGTCTCGGAGATCGCGAGCGCTGTGAAGCGCACCGTCGAGGACGAATTCGGCCATGTCCGGGTGCGCGGCGAAATCTCCGGCTTCCGCGGCGTCCACTCTTCCGGACACGCCTATTTCACCCTCAAGGACGAGAACGCGGCCCTCGACGCGGTGATCTGGAAGACCAGCTTCGCCCGCCTGCGCTTCAAGCCGCAGGAAGGGCTGGAGATCATCGCTACCGGCCGCCTCACCACCTTCCCGCGCTCGTCGAAATACCAGATCGTCATCGAGCAGATCGAACCGGCCGGCGCCGGCGCCCTGATGGCGCTGCTCGAGGACCGTCGCAGGAAGCTCGCCGCGGAGGGCCTGTTCGCCTCCGAGCGCAAGCGCGAGCTGCCCTACCTGCCGCGCACCATCGGCGTCGTCACCTCGCCCACCGGCGCGGTGATCCGCGACATCCTCCACCGCATTTCCGACCGCTTCCCGAGCCACGTCATCGTCTGGCCGGTCCGCGTGCAGGGCGAGACGGCTGCGGCCGAAGTCACCGCCGCCATCGAGGGCTTCAACCGCCTGCCGCCCGATGGTGCGATCCCCCGCCCCGACGTCCTGATCGTCGCCCGCGGCGGCGGCTCCATCGAGGACCTCTGGGGCTTCAACGAGGAGATCGTCGTCCGCGCCGTCGCGCAAAGCCGCATCCCCACCATTACCGCCGTCGGGCACGAGACCGACACGACGCTCGTCGACTACGCCTCCGACTGGCGCGCGCCGACCCCAACCGCCGCCGCCGAGGCCGCCGTTCCCGTCCGCACCGAGCTCATCGGCTATGTCGACGAACTGGGCAGCCGCGAGCGCCACGCCGCCCGCCGCATCTCCGCCAATGCGCGCGATCGCTACCGCGCCGCTTCGGCCGGCCTGCCGCGTCCCGCCGATCTGCTGGCCACCGCCCGCCAGCGCCTCGACCACGCCGCGAGCAACCTCGCCGCCGCTCTCCGCCATGCCGGCCAGAAGAAGCGCATCGAGTTCGCCCGCACCGCCCCGCGGCTCACGCTGCAACTGCTCCGCCAGCGCACCCGCGAACTGAACACCCGCCTTGCCGAAGCCGGCCGCCGCGCCGGGGCCTCCGCAACCCGCATCCTGGAACGCCGCCGCGCCAACTTCGCTACCGCCTCGGCTCGGCTCTCGCCCAAGGCCCTCCACGCCGAAATCCGCCACTCCCGTGCACAACTGCAGGCCTGCGCCGAGCGGCTGACCCCAGCCTTCGCCCGCATCGTCGAGGGGCGCCGCCAGCGCCTCGAGTCCATCGGCACGCTGCTCGCCACCGTCAGCTACCAGAACGTCCTCGCCCGCGGTTTTGCGGTCGTCACCAACGAAGCCGGCGACATCGTTCGCCAGACCGAGCAGGTGAAGATCGGCGAGCAGGTGCACCTGATGCTGTCCGACGGCACGCTGCCCGCCACCATCGGCGGCGGCCCCGTTCCCAGGCGCCGCCCGCGCGTCCGCTCGGACGAAGACGTGGGCCAGACTAGCCTCTTCTAGCCCCGCAAGGCGCCGCCGCCGGAGCGAATGCTTTGCATTCGACCCCCGCGGGCCTATATGCTCGGCAGCAAAGCGAGCCCGTTAGCCATGAACATCTTCGACAAGAGTTTCTCCCCCTCCGAGGCGCAGCTCCGCTATCTCGATGCCGACTACGTGGTGATGCGTCCCGGCAGCTTCGTGCGCTGCGCGGTTACCGGCGTGCCGATCCCGCTCGACGAGCTGACCTACTGGAACGTCGACCGGCAGGAGCCCTACGCCAACGCCCAGGCCGCGCACGAGGCCTATCAGCGCCACGGCCTCTCGGGCCGCTGATGCCCGCAGCCCGTCAGGTCGGCTTCTGGAAGCGCCAGCGCTACCGGCTCGATGCCGGCGTGCTGTTCACCCTATCGGGCCTGCTCCGCCTGTTCGGCATCGACCGCGCCACCGCCATCGGCGCCTGGTTCGGCCGTACCGTGCTGGCCCCGCTCGGCCGCAGCAGCCGCAGCACTGTCGAAACCCTGCGCACCGCCTATCCCGAACTGGATGACGGCGAGGTGCGCGCAATGCTGACCTCGAGCTACGAGAATCTCGGCCGCATCATCGCCGAAATCGCGCTGCTCGACCGCTTCGTCGAGGCCGAAGCCTGGGAGCGCTTCACCGTCCGGGGCGCCGAACACCTGGCCGCCGCGCGGGCCCTGGGCAAGGGCATGATCATCGCCACCGGCCACTTCTCCAACTGGGAGATCGTCGGCATCGCGCTCCACCACCTCAAGGTGCCCTATTCCGCCGTCACCCGACCCCCGAACAACCCATGGGTCGCCGACTGGATCGAGCAGAAGCGCGCCGGCATGGGCACCCACCGGCAGATTCCCAAAGGCTCCGAGGGCACCCGCCAGCTCTTCTCCGCCCTCCGCCAGGGCGAGCCGGTCGTGATGCTGATCGACCAGCACCTCGCCGAAGGCATCCCCGTGCCGCTTTTCGGCAAGGAGGCGATGACCACGCACGCGCCTGCTACCCTCGCCGGCAAGCTCGATATCCCGGTGCTGCCCATGTCGGTGCGGCGCAACGAGGGCTCGCATTTCGAGGTCATCTTCTATCCGCCCATGTTCTACCCGCGCACCGGCAACGATGCCCGCGACGTGCTGGCGTTGACGGCGGAGCTCAACCGCTTCGTCGAAGGCGAAGTCCGTGCCCGTCCCGGCCACTGGCTGTGGATGCACCGCCGCTGGAAGCCGGTCGAGACCCTGAGCCGCCGTGCCGCGCGCATGGTGGACCAGACCGAAGCAACCTCCTAGGCACCGGCGGCATGGGGCTCGAGGTTACCGCGGTCGAAGACTACCGCTTCACCCCCGCCGACCTGCGCGTCGGCGACCGCCGCCCAGGCATCAGCGCCTTCATGCGCATCCGCGATGGCGCCTTCTCGCTCGAGGCGGCCATTCGCAGCCACATCGGCCACTACGACGAGATCGTCGCCGTCTACAACCGCTGCACCGACGAAACCCCGGCCATCCTCGCCCGCCTCGCCCAGGAGTTCGGGCCCAGGCTCAGCGTCTGGCACTACCTGCCGAGCGTCTTCCCCCCAGGCAGCGACGGCCACAAGGCCACCCCGCCGGATCACCCGCAAAGCCTCGTCAACTACTACAATTTCGCCCTCACCCGCACCCGCTTCACCCACGCCACCAAGCTCGATGACGACCACGTCGCCATGGGCGAGGCCACCGCGCGCCTCGTCGCCGACGTGCGCGCCGGACGGGCAGGGCGGGGCGAGCTCGCCTGCTTCTCCGGCCTCAACCTGGCTCGCGACGCCGCCGGCCGCCTCGGCATCCTGGCCCGCGAACCCTTCGCCGGCTCGGGCGATCACTGGATCTTCCCGGTCCGCCCCGACACCTATTTCGTGCACGATCGTCGCTTCGAGCGCCTGCAGCATCCCGGCATGCGCCGGTGCTTCCACAGCTTCGCCTACTGGCACCTGAAGCACCTGAAGCCCGAGTTCGGCTTCGCCAACTACGATCTCGGCGAGAATCCCAACAGCCGCTACGCCCGTCGCCTCGCCGCCCTCGAGGCCGATCATGCCGTCACCGGCACCGAGGCGCTGGCGCATGCGAAGGCGCCCGGCCTCGGCGGCTGGCTCACTGCCCGCGGTTTCCCCGCTCCCGACCGAGACCGCATCATCGCCGCCCGCGCCCGCGCCGCCCATCAACTGGCAATGACCCCGCTCGAAGCGCTGCTTGCCCGCGACCCCGAACTGGCCCCGTTCCTCGCTACTCCGGATAAAGCCTGAGCAACGCGTCGAGGATCGACCCCTCCGGCGGTTGCGTCTGCTTGAGCGCGCCCAGCTTCTCGTTCCACAGGTGGATGGTCCGGGTCTCCGGCGTCACCACGTCCTCGAGCCGCAGCGTCGGATCGTAAAGCCGCGTCGCGTCCCGCGGATGCAGCGGATAAAACACCGCCTCCGGCTGCGCCTTGCCGGTCAGCCCATGCCTTGCCGCCAGCGCCGTGATCGATTTAGGCCCGAAGGTCCCGAACGGCAGCTCGGACGGATGCACCCTGCCGCCCATCGCCTGCTTCACCCACGCCTTCGGCGCCCGGTGGAACGGCAGCCAGGGCGGCAAGCGACCGCTCTCCGCCGTCGCCAGCCAGTCGCGCAGCACCGGCGAGTCGCTGCCGAGCTTGAGCACCGCCCCGTTGAGGAACCGGTCAGACTCCCGCCCCACCACGAACGCGCCATCGATGTCGAGCTCGCGCATCGCCACCACGTCGGCATCCACCCACAGCCCCAAGCCCTGCCGCTGCAGCTCCATTCGGAACATGTTGGAGAACAGCGCGAACGAGCCGTTGGCGTAGCGCAGCGCCATCGCCATGCTCTGCGGCAGCACGGCCGCCGCATCGCGCAGCTCCACCCCGGCCGGCACCCCGGTCACCTCGCCATAGCTGTAGAGCGCCACCGGGTGCCCCTGCACCACGAACGAGCGCAGGCTCAGCCGCTCGATGGTCCCGAGTTCGCCGCCAATCCACAGGCTTACGATCTGCTGCGGCATCCCGATCCATCAATCACGGTTTATGTTTCCCGCCGTCCTGGTCTATGAGGTCGGAACGTCGATACGGTGCCACGGGGGGGCCAGGCAAGTTCCGATGACCGACAGCGACAACTCCGCGGCCGAGCGGCGAGGCCTGACCCGGCTGGAGCTGCTGGCGCTCGCCGTCCTGCTCGGCGCGGCGCTCGGC
>JAEYTN010000421.1 GCA_023433985.1 Pseudomonadota bacterium
CGTAGGTGGTCGGCAGCCAGAAGCTCAGTGGCCACATGCCGGCCTTGACGAGGAAGGCGATGCCGAGAATGGCGAAGCCCGCCTCGAGCAGCGCCCGGTTCTCCGCCGCCACCTGCGGCAGGCGAACCGCGAGATCGGCCATGTTGAGCGTGCCCGCGATGCCGTAGATGAGGCTCACGCCGATCAGGAACAGCGACGAGGTCGCGAGGTTGAAGGCGATGTAGTGCAGGCCCGCCCGCACCCGCGGCGTGCCCGAACCGTGCAGCGTCAGGCCGTAGGAGGCGGCGAGCAGGATTTCGAAGAAGACGAAGAGGTTGAACAGGTCGCCCGTCAGGAAGGCGCCGTTGAGGCCCATCAGCAGCAGCTGGAACAGCGTGTGATAGTGGGCGCCCGCACGGTACCACCGCGCCGCCGCGAACAGCACCGAGCCGAGCGCAAGCACGGCGGCCAGCAGCACCATGACGGCCGCCAGCCGGTCTCCCACCAGCACGATGGCGATGGGCGCTGGCCAGTCGCCCAGCTGGTAGACCGCGGTGAAGGATTCGCCGCCGACGCGCCAGATGAGCAGCAGGCTCACCGCCAGGAGCACCAGTGTCGCGACGATGTTCACCGCCAGCTTCAGGGCGTGGTGCCGCTCCTCGATCAGCACGAGGATGATGCCGGCGAGCATCGGCACCAGGATGGGCAGGATGATGATGTGGTCGATCAGCTGCACGTCAGCGCCCTCGCCCGTCGACATGGTCGGTGCTGGTGAGGCCGCGGGCCGCCAGCAGAACGACGAGGAACAGTGCCGTCATGGCGAAGCCGATGACGATGGCGGTGAGCACCAGCGCCTGCGGCACCGGATCGGCATAGGTCGCGATCTCGACCCCCTCCTCGAGCACCGGCGCTGCATCGGTCCTGAGCCCGCCCATGCTGAAGATGAAGAGGTTGACCGCATAGGAGATCAGCGACAGCCCGATGATCACCTGGAAGCTGCGCGGCCTGAGCAGCAGCCAGATGCCGGAACCGACGAGCACGCCGATACTGAGGGCGATGACGAGTTCCATCTACGCAGTCTCCGTGGAAGGCGAGCTGGCTTTCGCCTGCCTCCCGGGCCTCGCCGAGCGGATCGACTGGTGGGCAATGGCGACGAGGATGAGCACCGTCGCCCCGACGACCAGCACGAAGACGCCGAAATCGAACAGCAGGGCGCTCGCCAGCGGGACTTTGCCGATCACCGGAAGGTCCAGGTACTGGAAGCTCGAGGTAAGGAAGGGCGCGCCGAAGAGCCACGCGCCCGCGCCCGTCACCAGGGCCAGCAGCAGGCCGCAGCCGATCCAGAACACCGGCCGGATGCGCAACCGGACCTCCACCCAGCGCGTGCCGCCGGCGAGGTATTGCAGGATGAAGCCGATGGCCATGGTGATGCCGGCGATGAAGCCGCCGCCCGGCAGATCGTGCCCGCGCAGCAGCAGGAAGAAGGCGAAGGCGACGATCACCGGGAACAGCCAGCGCATGATGACCGAGGGGACGAAGAGGAAATCCGACAGGATCGTCCCCTCGTCCTGATCGTCCGCTTCGTGCTCTGCCGCGCTCTGCAGGCGCTGCTGCTCGGGGCGGGGAATGCTGTCAGCCGCCGGACGGAACCGGCGCAGCAGCGCATAGGTGGTGAGCGCCACGATGCCGAGCACGGTAATTTCGCCCATGGTGTCGAAGCCGCGGAAATCGACGAGGATGACGTTCACCACGTTGCGGCCGCCGCCGCCGGTATAGGAATTTTCGAGGAAGAAGCTGGCGATGCTGCCGGGGACGTCGCGGGTCATCACGGCGTAGGAGAGCAGCGCCATGCCGCCGCCCGCCGCCGTCGCCAGGGCGAGGTCGCGGAAGCGGCGGAGGCTGAAGCGGCTCAAGGGATCGATCTGCACGTCCTCGAACCGCTTGGGCAGCCAGCGCAGGCCGAGCAGGATAAGGATGGTGGTCACCACCTCAACGAGGAGCTGGGTGAGGGCCAGGTCGGGAGCCGAGAACCAGACGAAGGTGAGCGAGGTGGCGAGCCCCGCCCCGCCGAGCAGCATCAGGGCGACGAGGCGGTGATACTTTGCCTGCAGCGCGGCGCCCACGGCGCAGACCATGCCGACGATCCAGACGAGGGTGAGCGCCGGATCGAAGCCCGCGAAGGTGAGGTGCAGCGGCCCGATGCCGCCCAGCGTCGGGATGGCGCCCGCCAGGATGGCGACGCCGACCAGGATGGCGAGCTGGGGTTGCAGCCGGCGCGTACCCAGCACCCGCTCGAGCGCCCTCGCCCAGCGCACCGAGAGCAGGATGAGCAGGCGCTCGAAGATGCGCGGACCCACCATGTTGCCGATGAGTGGCGGCCCCTCGATGCCGCGCGCCAGGTATTTCTGCAGCAGCAGGTAGAAGACGAAACCGCCGGCCATCGCCACGAGGCTCATCAGCAGCGGCGCGTTGATGCCGTGCCAGACCGAGAGGCTGTAGTAGGGTATGTCCGGCCCCAGCACCGAGGATACCGCGGTCGCGAGGAACGGACCGATGGTGAGGCCGGGAAAGATGCCGACCACGAGGCAGATCAGCACCAGGATCTCGATGGGACGCCGCATCAGCGCCGGTGGCTCGTGGGGCACCCGGTCGAGCTGGGTCGGGGGCGGGCCGAAGAAGACCCCGTGGATGAAGCGCAGCGAATAGGTCACCGCGAACAGGCCGGCCACCACGGCGACGGCCGGCAACGACACGTCGACGAAGGGGATGGGGTTGCGCAGCGCCGTCTCGGTGAAGAACATCTCCTTGGAGAGGAAGCCGTTGAGCAGCGGCACGCCGGCCATGGCGGCGCTGGCGACGATGGCGAGGGTCGCCGTGACCGGCATGAAGCGGCGGATGCCGCTCAGCCGCCGGATGTCGCGCGTGCCGGTCTCGCGGTCGATGATGCCGGCGGCCATGAACAGCGACGCCTTGAAGGTCGCGTGGTTGGCGATGTGGAAGATGGCCGCCACCAGGGCCAGCCGTGAGTTCATGCCGAGCAGCGTGGTGATCAGCCCCAGGTGGCTCACCGTCGAATAGGCTAGGAGGCCCTTCAAGTCCTGCTGGAAGATCGCCGAATAGGCGCCGAGCAGCAGCGTGGCGAGGCCGACATAGGTGACGATCCAGAACCAGGTCGAGGTGCCGGCCAGCACCGGCCAGAGCAGCGCCAGCAGGAACACGCCCGCCTTCACCATGGTGGCGGAGTGGAGATAGGCCGACACCGGCGTGGGCGCGGCCATGGCGCGCGGCAGCCAGAACTGGAACGGGAACTGCGCGCTCTTGGTAAAGGCGGCGAGCAGGATCAGCAGCAGTGCCGGCGTGTAGAGCACATGCCCCCGCACCTTCTCGCCGGCCGCCAGCACCACGTCCAGGTCGTAGCTGCCGACGATGTGGCCGAGCAGCAGCATGCCCGCAAACAGCGCGAGGCCGCCGGTGCCGGTGATCACCAGCGCCATGCGCGCGCCGTCGCGGGCCGCCGCGTTCTGGTGCCAATAGCCGATCAAGAGGAACGAGAAGATGCTGGTGAGTTCCCAGAACAGCACCAGCTGGATGAGGTTGCCCGACAGCACCATGCCCAGCATGGCGCCCATGAACGCCAGCAGGAAGCCGAAGAAGCGCGGGACCGGGTCCTTTGGCGACATGTAGTAGCGCGCGTAAAGCACCACCAGGCCGCCAATGCCGCAGATCATGACCGTGAACAGCCACGAGAGCCCGTCCATGCGGGCCACGAGGTTCAGGCCAAGCTGCGGCAGCCACTCGATCTCGTAGCGCAGCACGCGCTCGGCGGCGACCGAGCCATAGAGCCACATCGCCAGCAGCGTCAGCGTCACGGTCACGATGGCCGCCACCATCACCGCCGCTCGGCGGGCATGCGGCGGCAGGACTGCAACGACGAGGCTCCCTACGAAAGGCAGGAGCACGGGCAGCAGGAGCAGGGCGTTGTTCGACATGCGCGGCATCTTGCAGACGGAGCCCAGGCCGGGCAACAACCCATTTGTCTTGCTCTATGCGTCAATTCGGCCACCAGGTGCGGTGGCCCGGTTTCGGCCAGGTCAGGGCGCCGGATAGGTGACGCTCCCACCTGTCACGACGGCACCTTGCGTGAGCTTCGCCGGAACGACGCTAGCCGGACCGAGGATGTGGAAGA
>JAEYTN010000433.1 GCA_023433985.1 Pseudomonadota bacterium
CACCGGCAGCAGCGTTTCGCCGTCCTTGCCCACGCCGTCGCGGAACACCACGCAGCGCTCCCCCAGGTCGGTCCGCTTCTCCCCGCTGTCGCGCACGTTGATGACGATCGCCCCGTCATCCTCCCGCTGCGCTGAGAGGATCACCGTCCCGGCCGCCGGCGTCTGGTCGATGGCGCTCGCCAGCAGGTTGAGGATCGCCTGGGTCAGCGAAGCCCGGTCGGCCGTCACCCGCGGCAGCCGCTCGGATACGGCGCTGCGCACCAGCACCCGCGCCTCCGCCGCCTGCACCCGCACCCGCGACAGGCAGGTGTCGAGCAGCGCCGTGAGCTCGATATCGTCGGCCTTGGCCTCGTAGCGGCCCTCGCGCAGCCGGGCATAGTCGTCGAGCTCGTCCACCAGCGTGGCGATCTCCTCGCCCGCCATGCGGATGTCGCGCGCATATTCCTGCTGCCGGCCGGCCTCGTTCTGGCTCGAGCGCATCAGCTCGGCAAAGCCGATGATCGAGTTGAGCGGCCGCCGCACCCCGCGACTGATCCGCGTCAGCATCGAGGGCTCGAGCTCGTCGGCCTTGGCCGGGATGTCGCGCACCACCGGGATAGCCGTCGACAGCCGCCGCACCAGCCCGAAATAGCCCGAGACGACGCCCGCCTGCCCCTCGGCGAACAGCGTCAGCCGGACATCTGGCCGGTTCGTCTTCAGCATGATCGAGGGGCGCTCGGTTCCGGCAAACCGCGCCGGCCGCTCGAGGAAGCGCTGCAGGTCCGCGAGCTCGCCCGCGTCGATCAGTTGCGCCAACGGCCGCCCGAGCAGGTCCTGCTCCGTCTCGCCCAGCAGGATCCGCGCATGCAGTGACACCACGGCAATCACCCCGCTGCGGTCGGTGGAGAAGAAACCGTCTTCGCCCATCTCCGCCATCAGCTCGGCGAAGCTCTTTACCGCCGCCTCGTGGCTGGCTTCCCGCGCATCGGCAACCGATGCCGAGAGCATCAGCGCCGGCCTGCCATGCCAGTTGATCGATTGCAGCCGCGCACTGACCGGCACCAGCGAACCGTCGCGGCGCACCAGTTGCGTCACCGGCCCGGCATCCGCGTCCTCGGCGGGGAAGATGGCGGTCAGCCCCGCCGCCCGCAGCGCGTCGATGCTGTCATAGCCGGTAAGGTCCGTCAGCGCCCGGTTCGCGAACAGCACCTGCTGGTCGCGGAAGACCATGATGCCCAGTGGCAGCCGGTTGAGGATGAACGTCTCGCCCGAAAGGCTGACCAGCGCATTGCCGGTGCCGACGGTCGCCGCCTCCTCGGTCTCCGCTGCCGGCGGCGGGCCACTGACCCGGTCGGTCAGGATGCGGCTGAGCTCGTCGAAATTGTACCGCGACACCCGCTCCACCGTCTCCGCGTCCGGCTCCGGCGGCATTGCCCCCGGCGCCTGCGCCGACACCGCCTCTTCCTCCGGGGGGCTGGCTGCGGCAACAGCTTCCGACGGCGGCTCGGGTGTCCCGGCCGCCTCCGCGGGCTCGAAGCCGCGGCCGATGATGCGCCAGGTCGTCACCCGCTCCGTCTCGGCGTCGATCGAGGCGATCATCGCCGCAATGGCATCCGCTTCGGGTTCCAGCGCCGGCTGAGCCTCGTTCTCCGCCTCAGCAGGGGAGGGCGCCTCCGCCTCGACCGCCCGCGCGGGCTCGGCGTCCGACACTTCCGGCTGGACCGTCACCTGCTCCTCGGCCGCCGCGGCCTCCACCGACTCCGGCTCTGGCAACGCCTCGTCGACCGGCGGCTCCTCCGCCACTATGCGCGGTGCCTCCGCCTCGGCAAAAACTTCGGCCGGCAGCTCCGGCGGCGGGCCGGCGAACGTCTCGTCATGCGCGCCGAGCGCCGTATAGAGCTCGGGGTCTTCGGCCAGCCGGTCGAACAATGTCGACAGCGTGCCGTTCGGCGCCGTCGCCGCCTCGGGGATCGGCTCCACCCAGTGGTCGTCGGCTTGCGAAGCGGGCTCGTGCTCCCGCGTCTCCACGGCCGGCAGCCCCATGGGCAGCAGCGGCTCCTCGACCACCGGCGCGGGAATCGCTTCGATCTCCTCGGCCGCCTCGCCGATGCCCTCGTCTTCCCGCACGGCCGCGATCGCAGGAAGTGGCGCCGCTTCCTCCGTCGCCTCGAACAGCAGGAGCATGGCATCGTGCGGGCTCGCGCTGTAGCGGGTCAGCCGCACCTCGTCGCCAGCGAGGGCGGTGACGGCGCTCTCGTCCGCGAGCTCAGGCAGCCCCTCGCTTTCGATGATCGGCGCGAACCGCTCGAGCGCCCGTTTCGATCCGCCGGCAATCTGGCTGTCGTCGCTGATCAGCAGGAACTCGGCGCCAGCCGGAAACAGCCTGGCCGCCAGCGGATCGACATGGCCGAAATCCTGCGCCTCGAGCAGCTCGGGCTCGATCGGGTCGACGCCGACGATCAGCAGCGCTGTGCTGCCGTCGGCCAGGCTCAGCGGCGTGCAGCTGCAGGTGGTGGAAATCGGCCGGTCGCCGGCCAGGAACTGGATGCGGCTGAGGCTAGAGCGGCCCACCGAGCCAAGCCGGATCAGCCGGGCGATCTGGCCCCTGATCGGCACCGCCTCGGGCGCCAGCTTCACACCGTGCTTCTTCACCTTGCCGTGGAAGAACCGGGCCGCCTCGTTGCGCCACAGCAGCGTTTCGCCGTCCTGCGACCAGAGCCAGGCGGGTCGGGCATCGGCCCAGTGCGCCAATACGCGGCGCGCCGTCGGCGATTTGATCCACTCAGCGTTCACGCGCCCACTCTTCCCAGCTTGTGCCATTTTGGTACAAACCGCACTCGGAACTTAATGGTCTTCTAAATATCGTGCGTGTTCCACCGGGTCCATATCTACCCGGAGTCGGCTACGGCCTATCGCCGCCGATGGTTAAGCCCGGGGCTGTGGATCACCTCGCCGCAGGCGAAAATCCGCCCTTGCCAGCGCGAACAACTGAAACTATGGTCCGCCAGCTTTCTGGGCCGCCTTAGCTCAGCTGGTTAGAGCACTAGATTGTGGATCTAGGGGTCTCCCGTTCGAACCGGGAAGGCGGTACCACTCTTCCCCGAAAGCCTTTGCCCTGAGCGCCCAAGCGCCGGCACCTCCTCTCCGCAGCAATCGCTACGCGTCCATGGCGCCGCGGGGATTGCGGCTGTCCATGGTCCCGATCCCCATGGAGACTGCATGACCAGTCGATTCATCCTCACCGGCGCGCCCGGCGCCGGTAAGACCGCCCTGATCCGCCACCTCGAAACCCTGGGCCACGACATTGTCGAGGAGGCCGCCACCGACGTCATCGCCCTGGGGCAGGCGGGCGGTACCGAAAAGCCGTGGGAGCACCCCGCCTTCATCGCCGATATCGCGAGGTTACAGGCCTGGCGCGAGGCGGCGCCGCCGCGAGCCGGCCGGCGCTTCTCCGATCGTTCGGTGTTCTGCACCATCGCGCTAGCCGAGTGGCTGGGCTATCCGGTGCCCCCGGACCTGCTCGACACGGCCGCCCGGCTCGCCGCCTCGGGCTGGTTCGAACCGCGGGTCTTCCTGGTCGAGCAGCTGGGCTTCATCGAGAACACGGAGGCGCGGCGCATCAGCCTCGAGGAGGCGACCCGCTTCGGCGCAGTGAACGAGGCGGTGTACCGCCGCTATGGCTTCGAACTCTGCCGCGTCGCACCCGCCGGCATTCCAGAACGGGCGGCTGCGCTCCTTGCAAAGGCCGGCTAGGCGGCGGGCCGGACGTTGCGCTCGAGCATGCGGGCAAGGTCTGCCTGCGAGAACGGCTTCGAGAGCTTGGGCAACTCGTCGTTGCCGCCCGGCGGCAGCTCGGCATAGCCGGTCGCAATCACGATGGGCAGCGCCGGCCAGCGCTCCCGGATCTGCTGGGCCAGCTGCGATCCGGTCATGGCCGGCATGGCATGGTCGGTGATCACCAGGTCGACCTGGTCGGCCGTGCTCAGCTTCTGCAGCGCCTCGGGCCCCGACAGCGCATCAATGACCGTATGCCCCAGATCCTCGAGCATGGCGGTGGTGTTCATCAGCACCAGCGGATCGTCGTCCACCGCCACGATGATCAGCGACCGCGCCTCGGCCGGGGCCGGCGGTGGTGTCGCCACCATCTGGCCGGCGCTCGTGGCGGCCGCCCGTTGCTCTTCGCTCGCCACCGGCAGCCACAACGTCACCGTCGTGCCTTCGTCCGGCCGGCTCGCCAGCGACATCCGGCCACCCGACTGCTCGGCCAGCCCGTGCACCATGGAAAGGCCGAGGCCAGTTCCCTTGCCGACACCCTTGGTGGTGAAGAACGGCTCGGCCGCGCGGGACAGCGTCTCCGCATCCATGCCCGTGCCGGTATCCCGAACCGACAGCCGGATATAGCGGCCCGCCGGCAAGGCCAGCTCGAGGGGAGGCGTCGCCTCTTCGGCGGCTATCGTGATCGCGCCGCCCGCCGGCATCGCGTCGCGCGCATTCACCGCCAGGTTGAGAATGGCGGTTTCGAGCTGGTTGGGGTCGGTGGTGGCCAGGGGCAGGTCATCGGGCGCATTTACCGTCAGCGTGACGAGCGGCCCGAGGGAGCGGCTCAGCAACTCGCTCATGTTGCCGACCAGCGCCCCGAGGCCGACTGCCTTCAGTTCCAGGTCCTGCCGGCGCGCGAAGGCCAGCATTCGCTGGGTCAGCGCCCGCCCGCGCTCGGCGCCCTGCACGGCATTGTCCATCAGCTGCGTGAACTTGGGATCGTCCGGCAGCCGCTTCCGCAACAGCTCGAGGCTGCCCAGCACCGCCATCAGGAGGTTGTTGAAGTCATGCGCCACGCCGCCGGTGAGCTGCCCGATCGCCTCCATCTTCTGGCTCTGGAACAGCTGCTCGCGCGCACGTTCGAGCTCCCGCTGGGCCTTCACGCGCTCGGTGATATCGCGGGTGATCTTGGCGAAACCGACCAGCCCTCCATCGGGTTCTCGGATGGCGTCGATGATTACGTGGGCCCAGAACTGGCTGCCATCCTTGCGGACGCGGAGCGCCTCGCGCTCGAACCGCCCCTCGGCGGCGGCGATCGACAGCGCCCGCTCCGGCTCGCCCTTCCGCCGGTCTTCATCGGTGTAGAAGGTCGAGAAGGAGCGTCCGATGATCTCGTCGGGACGATAGCCTTTGATCCGCTGCGCGCCAGTGTTCCAGCTGACGACCCGCCCCTCGGTGTCGAGCATGTAGATGGCATAGTCCGTAACCCCCTCGACGAGGCGGCGAAACTGTTCGCCCTCGCTGAGGGACTCCGATACGCGGTCCAGTCTAGTCACCCCTTGCTCCCGCTCAGACCACACGGAACGCACTGGTATGGGATCGGTTGCCCTGTGTACGAAAGAAATCGTCCATCCGCATGAATATCGTCTGAACATCCTGTTGCCCTGCGTTCAAGCTCGATGGGCCAAGAACTGCGCTGACGCGGATGTGAGCGTCAGGAGAATGCAACGTGTCGTATCATCCCAGCGTTGGTAGTGATGCCAGGCTCCCGGTCCGCCGGCCGGCGCGCGCTGGTATGCGTATGGAGCGACATGTGCAGCGACTGACCTCGCCTAATGCCAGCCGCCGGGCCCGCCTTTGGCTTGCCGCTGCCAACGGCCGGGTGCTCCAGCGCCCGCAGGTCGCGCCGATCGACGGCCCCGAGCTTACCATGACCGTGCGCTTCGAGGGCCTCACCGAAGCCGAGCAGCGGGCTGCGCTGGCCGCCTTTCCGGGCGGCCGCCGCTTCGTGCTCGCCGGCTGAACACTACTTCGAGAGCCTGAGATTCGAGAGCTGGTCGGCGATCAGCTTGAAGGTTGCAGTCAGTTCCGCCGGATCGTTCGGGAAGAACGCATGCTGGAGGTCGGTCGCGCAGCTCCTGAGCAGGTCGATCGTCTTCTGGTTGGGCGCATTGAGGCCGATCGTATAGACGACGATCTTGTCCGGCTCGCCCGCGGCTACAGGCTTCTTGGCCTGGGTACAGGTTTCGAGCGTCCTGCTGTCCATCGCCGCAGTCACCTCGTCCTCGCTCCCGGGCGTGGGATAAGTGCTGGAGTAGATGCGGCCGTTGTACGGGGCAGGGCCGGGATAGCCGTATGCCAGGAAGCCGCTGGCCTTGTTCATATTGCTGCTGTCATAGCCGCGGACGGTGTTCTCGCCGTCGGTCATCAGGATCATCACCTTCACCGTCGAGGTGTCATAGCCCTGGCCCTGGACCAGCGGCTCGCCCGGCGAGAGCATGTGGTAGCCCCAGATGGCTCCCTGGTGGATGTTGGTATAGCCTTGAGGCTCCATCTCCTTGATGGCGGCCAGCACCGTGGCCTTATCCGTCGTGAGCGGCGTGATGTCGTTGAAGGGACAATCCTGGTTGGGACCGTCCTTGCTGGTATCGATCGCGCTGGTGTACTTGCACAGCCGCTCCTGCAGCTCACGGTCGCTGAACGAGTAGTTGCACGTCGTCTCGATGCTGAGGGTATATACCGGGTTCCAGGTGGTGCCGGTATTGATGCTCGTGTACTTGACGGTGCACTCGGGATAGTTCGGATTGTTGTTCTTGTCGGGCAGCGACGCCGGCTGGACCGTCGAGGGCGGGGTCTTCGCCGAGCCGTCCCACTTGGTCTCGGTGCGGGTGAAGCTCTCGGTCTTGTTACAGCTGTTGTAGCGGCTGATCTTGGTAGCGTCGTTGACGCCGCTGAAGCTGTTGGAGCAACCGGCCTTGGTCTTCTTCTCGTACCAGGCGCCCGAATCCTTGTTCGTACAGGCGTTGGGCCGGTCGTTGAGGTAGTTGTTGGCGTAGCCGGGCGGCTCGTCGGGCGCGAATTGCGGCACGAACAGCGTATC
>JAEYTN010000435.1 GCA_023433985.1 Pseudomonadota bacterium
GGCGAGCAGGATGTGCTCGCGGGTCTGCGGCATCGGACCGTCGGCAGCCGACACGACCAGGATCGCGCCGTCCATCTGGGCAGCGCCGGTGATCATGTTCTTCACATAGTCGGCGTGGCCGGGGCAGTCCACGTGAGCGTAGTGACGGTTGGTCGTCTCGTACTCGACGTGAGCGGTGTTGATGGTGATGCCGCGGGCCTTCTCTTCCGGAGCCGCGTCGATCTGGTCATACGCCTTGAAGGTGGCGCCGCCGGTCTCGGCCAGGACCTTGGTGATCGCTGCGGTCAGCGAGGTCTTGCCATGGTCGACGTGACCGATCGTGCCGATGTTGCAGTGCGGCTTGGAGCGGGAAAACTTTTCCTTGGCCATCGTATTCTCCGTTGGGTGCCAGCTTGGCGTGCCGGCAGTAGGAACTCAGTTATCGTTGTTGCTATCGGCGATCCGGGAAGCAACTCCCCGGATCAGCCCGGTCTTCTTGTTAGGCGTACTTCGCCTGGACTTCCTGGGCCACCGCGTTGGGGACCTGCTCGTAGTGGTCGAACGTCATGGTGTACTGCGCGCGCCCCTGGGACATGGAACGCAGCGAGTTGACGTAGCCGAACATGTTAGCCAGCGGCACCATCGCGTCGATCACCTGGGCAATACCCCTGGCCTCGGTGCCGCGAATCTGGCCGCGGCGGGAGTTCAGATCGCCGATGACGTCGCCCACATAGTCTTCCGGGGTGAGAACTTCAACCCGCATGATGGGCTCGAGGATCTTCGGCGCCGCCTTCTCGATGGCTTCGCGGAAGCCCGCGCGGCCGGCGATTTCGAAGGCGAGGACCGAGGAGTCCACGTCGTGGTAAGCACCGTCCGTGAGGACGAACTTCACGTCCACGATCGGGAAGCCGATGATCGGGCCAGCGCCCATCACCGAAGCCACGCCCTTCTCGACGCCGGGCACGTACTCCTTCGGCACGTTGCCGCCCACGACTTCCGAGGCGAACTCGAAGCCCTTGCCCGGCTCATTGGGCTCGATGCGGAACTTGATGCGCGCGAACTGACCCGAACCACCCGACTGCTTCTTGTGGGTGTAGTCATGCTCGACGGTGCGGGTGATCGCCTCGCGGTAGGCCACCTGCGGCGCACCGATATTGGCCTCCACCTTGAACTCGCGCTTCATGCGGTCGACAAGAATGTCGAGGTGCAGTTCGCCCATGCCCGAGATGATGGTCTGGCCGGATTCCTCGTCGGTCTTGACGCGGAACGACGGATCCTCGGCGGCCAAGCGAGCGAGGGCGAGGCCCATCTTCTCCTGGTCGGCCTTCGACTTCGGCTCGACAGCGATGTCGATAACCGGCTCGGGGAACTCCATGCGCTCGAGGATGACCTTGGAATTCGGGTCAGACAGAGTGTCGCCCGTGGTGGTGTCCTTGAGACCCACGATGGCCACGATGTCGCCAGCGTAAGCTTCGTTGATCTGCTCGCGGGAGTTCGCATGCATCTGGAACATGCGGCCGACGCGTTCCTTCTTCTCCTTGACGGTGTTCTCGAGCGAGGCACCGGCTTCGAGATGGCCCGAATAGATGCGGCAGAAGGTCAGCGAGCCCATGTGCGGGTCGTTGGCGATCTTGAAGGCCAGCATCGAGAGCGGCTCGTTGTCGTCGGCGTGACGCTCGATCTCGGCCTCGGTGCGGACATCGATACCCTTGATCGCCGGGATGTCGGTCGGCGCCGGCAGGAAATCGATAACGCCGTCGAGCAGCGGCTGCACGCCCTTGTTCTTGAAGGACGAACCGCAGAACACCGGGTACAACTGGACGTCGCAGGTGCCCTTGCGGATCAGCCGGCGCAGCGTCGCGTTGTCCGGCATCTCGCCGTTGAGGTAGGCCTCGGTGGCCGCATCGTCCATCTCGACGGCGGTCTCGATCAGCTTCTCGCGGTACTCGGCGGCACGGGCCTTCAGATCCTCGGGGATCTCGACCACGTCCCACTGCGCGCCCAGCTCTTCGTTGCGCCAGATCAGAGCATTCATCTCGATCAGGTCGACGACGCCCTTGAACTCGCTTTCAGCGCCGATCGGCAGCTGCATCACGACCGGCTTGATGCCGAGTCGCTTGTCCAGCGTGTCGAGGCAGAAGTAGAAATCGGCGCCGGTCTTGTCCATCTTGTTGACGAAGATCAGACGCGGAACGTTGTACTTGTCGGCCTGACGCCAGACGGTTTCCGTCTGCGGCTCAACACCCTGGTTGCCGTCGAGCAGCGCAATGGCGCCGTCGAGAACGCGCAGCGAGCGCTCGACCTCGATGGTGAAGTCCACGTGGCCGGGCGTGTCGATGATGTTGAAGCGATACTGCGTACCGTCGCGGCCCTTCCAGAACGTGGTGGTGGCAGCCGAGGTGATGGTGATACCACGCTCCTGCTCCTGCTCCATCCAGTCCATCGTGGCGGCGCCGTCATGGACTTCGCCAATCTTGTGGGACTTGCCGGTGTAGTAGAGCACACGCTCGGTGGTCGTGGT
>JAEYTN010000451.1 GCA_023433985.1 Pseudomonadota bacterium
CTCCCTGCACCGTGCCGCGGATCATGACATGCACTGCGCGCATCACCACCCTCCCTCAGCTCGGGAGGGTGGCAAGCTGTGGCGCCGCTGGCAAGCATCAGGCCGCCGCGGGTCCGGGATCGTCACCCTCGTCTCCTTCCAGCGGCGGCAGCACGGACACGACCGTCAGCATCTGCTTGCGGCCATCGCGCGTCAGCCAGGTGATCGACTGCTTCGGCCTGAGCCCCAGCAACGCCGTACCGACCGGAGTAAGCACCGAGATGCGGCCGCTGCCGATATCCGCATCCTTGGGATAGACGAGCGTCACCACCCGCTCCGCCCCGCCACCCGCCTTGTAGCGCACGATCGAACCCATCCGCACGGCGTCGTGCGGCAGTACGGCATCCTCGACGACACGCGCCCGCTCCAGTTCGTAGAGCAGCCCGTCGGCATCCTCGGCCGTGTGGCCGCGGCCCGCCATTGCGAGCACCAGCAGCGAGCGGTGGTCGCCGAGCCCGACGACGATATCCGGTGAAAGGTCGAAATCGGCGAGCGAAATCGTGGTCATGACAAATCTCCTGCGGCCGCGCAGCCGCGTGGGCGCGCCGAGCCGGTTATCCTTGGTTGAATCTGGTGGTGTGCGCCGCGTCGGCGGGTGGCACGCGCTAGGCGTGCAGCCGCATCGCCCCTAAGCCCGAGGGGCGCGAGCGCTCGGGCTTAGGGCAGCGGCCGTTCTGCGGAACGCATCCGCAGGATGTAACACGCGAAGATGTCGCTGCCTCTGGTCATGCAACCAAGGTAGGCGGCTTCCACGGAAAGTCAACCGGGCGGGCCTGGGACCCGCCCGTCACGCGATGATCAGAACGTGGCGCCGATCTGCCACGGCACGAACTCGTTGTCGCCGTAGCCGAGTTCTTCCGACTTGCTCTTCTTGCCCGAGGCAACCGCCAGCATGTAGTCGAAGATCTCCTGCCCCTTCTTTTCGAGCGACACGCCGTCGAGCACGTCGCCGCCGTCGATATCCATGTCGTCGATCATCTTGTGGTAGATGTCCGAGTTGGTGGCGATCTTGATCGACGGGGTCGGCTTGCAGCCATAGGCCGAGCCGCGGCCGGTGGTGAAGCAGAGGATATTGGCGCCGCCCGCCACCTGCCCCGTGGCCGACACGGGATCGTAGCCGGGCGTGTCCATGAACACGAAGCCCTTCTCGGTCACCGGGTCGGCATAGTGGTACACCGCGTTGAGCGGCGTCGTGCCGCCCTTGGCCGCCGCGCCCAGCGACTTCTCGAGGATCGTCGTCAGCCCGCCCAGCTTGTTGCCCGGCGAGGGGTTGTTGTTCATTTCCATGTTGTTGCGGGCCGCATAGTCTTCCCACCAGTGGATGATCTCCACCAGCTTCTCGCCCACCTCGCGGTTCTTCGCCCGCCGCGTAAGCAGGTGTTCCGCCCCATAGATCTCGGGCGTCTCGGAGAGAATGGCCGTCCCGCCATGCCGCACGAGAATGTCCGCGGCGACGCCCAGCGCCGGATTGGCGGTAATGCCCGAGTAGCCGTCCGAACCGCCGCACTGCAGCGCCAGCGTCAGTTCGCTCGCCGGCTGCGTGGTCCGCGTCGCCTGGTTGACGATCGGCAGCATCGCCTTCACCGCCTCGACACCCGCCTCGACGGTCTTCCTGGTGCCGCCCACTTCCTGGATCGTCATGGTGCGGAACGTCTCGTTCTCGGTGACGCCGTAAGCTTCCTTGAGCTTGGGTATCTGGAACCCCTCGCAGCCCAGCCCGACCATGATCACGCCGCCCATGTTCGGGTTGGTGGCATAGCCCCAGGTGGTCTTCTTCAGCGTGTCGAAAATCACGCCGCGATAGTCGATCACGCAGCCATTCGCCTGCTTCAGCGCCACGATGCCGTCGATGTTCGGATAGTCGTCGAGAATGCCCGAGCGCTCGATCTCACGCGCAATGAACCCCGCCACCGTGGTCGAGCAGTTCACCGAGGTCAGGATGCCGATATAGTTGCGCGTCCCCACCTGCCCGTTCGAGCGCTTGTAGCCCTGGAACGTCGCCCTCTGGTCCGCCGGCACGAAGTCCACCGGCACCACGCCCTCGCAATACGCATAGTCGCGCTCGAACGCACCGTGGTCCTCGCCAATGCCGGCATTGTGCTCATGCACCCACTCGCCCGGCGGGATGTCGACCTTGGCCCGCCCGATGATCTGCCCGAACTTGACGATGGTCTCGCCCGTGCGAATTTCGCGCACCGCGAATTTGTGCCCCTTGGGCACCCGCTTGATTGTCCGCACGCCCTCGGCGGTGTCGGTGCCGACATCGAGGTTGCTCAGCGCCACCGCCACATTGTCCTGTGGGTTAAGCAGCAGCGTGCGGGCGGCAGGGCGGGACATCACGTCGGTCATGGCGGATAACTCTTGGCGGTTTGCGTCGGGGGCGTCGGAACGGCAGATTGAATTGGCTGCAGCGCCCAACTAACATGTTAGCATGAAGGTGGAAGCAAGTCCCTACCAGTTTCTCGCTGTCCCGGCGAGCCCCACGCGCGGCAACGTGACCGTTTTCGTCACCGACCTGCTCCGCCAGGCCATCGTCTCGCTCGACCTGCAGCCCGGCGAGGTCATCGACAAGGGCGCCATCTGCGAGCGCCTGGGCGTCTCCCGCTTTCCGGTTTCAGAGGCGCTGGCCCGGCTGCAGGCCGAGGGCCTCGTCGATATCCTGCCCCAGCGCGGCTCCACCGTCTCGCTCGTCCGCATCGCCGACGTGCTCGAATACATGCTGATCCGC
This sequence comes from Pseudomonadota bacterium, assembly GCA_023433985.1. Lineage (GTDB taxonomy): Bacteria > Pseudomonadota > Alphaproteobacteria > Rhizobiales > Devosiaceae > Devosia_A. The sequence goes on from JAEYTN010000451.1 coordinate 2,768, forward strand.
AAGGCGCTCGAGGCCGAAGCGGTGCGCGTCGTCACCGGCAACCACTCCGAGGAACTGGTCGATACGCTGCAGCGCAACATGAGCTACCAGCGCGCCGCGGTGCAGATCGACGACCAGAGCGGCTTCCACGAGCGCGACCTCGAGTTCCACGACATCATCTTCGGCGACATGCGCTTTACCAAGGTGAAGGGCGTCATCGAGAACACCCGCGCCAACCTCGACCGTGCGCGCCGCCTCATCCTCACCCCGCGACGCCTTTCGGTGACGCTGAGCGAGCACCAGGAAATCCTCGACGGCATCGCTGCGGGCGATGCCCAGCGCGCCGCCGCCGCCATGCGCGCCCATATCGATTCCGTCATGGCCGAGCTGATCGAGTTCGCCAAGGACCATGCCGAGCTTTTCGCCGACGGCGACCTGCTCAACGACGACCCCGCCTATGCCAGCTTCCCGTTCGGCTGAACGGCAACAATCCAAAACGAGGGAACATCATGCTCAAGGGAATTCCGCCGATCCTCGGCCCCGACCTGCTGCACATCCTGCGCGCCATGGGCCATGGCGACGAGATCGCCATCGTCGACGCCAACTACCCCGCCGACAGCGCCGGTCCGGAGCTGGTGCGGCTCGACGGGCTCAGCGCTACCGATGTGCTCGACGCCGTGCTCACCCTGATGCCGCTCGACACCTTCGTCGATGAGCAGGCCATCGGCATGGCCGTCGTCGGCGAGCCGGATACCCGCGTCGAGGCGCACAAGGATTTCGATGCGCTGATCAAGAAGCACGAGCCGGGCATGCAGCTCACCCTGCTCGAGCGCTTCGCCTTCTACGACCGCGTCCACGGCGCCTATGCCATCGTGCAGACCGGCGAACGCCGCCTCTACGGCAACGTCCTGCTCAAGAAGGGCATCATCCGGCCTGAATAATTGCAGAGTTCCTCGTCATTATTTCTCCAAATATTTACGCTTTGCTTGAATGGCAGAGGTGCGCGGACTAACGGGAGAGACGAAGATGAGGCAATATTCCTTGGGTGCCGTCGGATTACTCTTTCTGGCGTCGCCGGCCTTTGCCCTCGACAGTGAAACCAGGGTCACCATCACCGGCAACTTCGCCGAGAACGAGGATGTGAGCGGCATTGCCTGCGCCGAGCCGATCGGCACCTTTCCACGCAACTGCCTCGTCGCCGTCGATGAAGACGTCAAGGTCCAGCGCGTGGTCCTCACTCGCGAGGACGGCGGCTATGTCCTCGAACCCGGCGAGCGGCTGACCGTTCTCGACAACGACGACAAGAAGGTGGAGAAGCCCTATTTCGGCACCCCGCCCACGACCGCCTGCAGTGCCGGCGTGAAGGACGCCGAGGAGCTCGATGGCGAGGCCGTGACCTTCGCCGCCGGGGCCTATTACATCGCCGGCTCGCATGGCTGTGGCCGCAACAACCAGGCAGCGCGCCTGTCGGGTTTCCTCGTCGCACGCCTCGCCCCCGACGCCGCGGCGGGCAACGATCCGGCCGGCGAGATCAGCTTCCGCCTCAACGAAGTCCTCGCCTCCGACGCGGCGCTCGCCTCCCACTTCGGCAAGGACCTGGCGGCCGGCGGCATCTCGATCGAAGGCCTTGCCGGCACCGGCGACCCGGCCCGCCTCTATTTCGGCCTCCGCAGCCCCACCGATGGCAGCAACGCCTACATCGTCTCGGTGGACGCCGCCGCGCTCTTCAGCGACGACGCCAACCTCGCCGCACAGGTCGACCGCATCGACCTCTCCGAACTCGGCACCGGGCTCGGCATCCGCGACATCGCCACGGTCGAGTCCGACACCGACCGCCTGCTCCTCCTCTTCGGCCCGGCGCTCGGCGATGAGGGCAAGTACTTCGTCGCCGACTACAACCTCACGACCAGGAAGCTCGGCCCGGAGGAGGCCGTCAGTACCCCGCCGGACGGCAAGGCCGAGGGCCTCCTGATCGTCGATCGGCTCAGCACCAAGGCCAAGGTGCTCTTCCTCTACGACGGCGTCAAAGACGGCGCGCCGGCCATGAAAATCGTGGCGTTGCAGCAGTAGGCGCCCGCGCCGAACGGATTCGACCATGGTTGGCCTCGACTCCTCGAGGCCGCCGCCCTATTCCCTCGCCCAAATCGAGGAGAATTCCATGAAGCTTCTGCGCGTCGGTTCCAAGGGATCCGAAAAGCCCGCCATCCTCCACACGGACGGCACCTATCGCGACCTCTCGTCCGTCGTCCCCGACATTTCGAGCGCCACGCTGGCCGCCGGCGCCCTCGACAAGATTGCCGCTGCCGACCACGGCAGCCTGCCCGTGCTGGACCAGTCGTCGCGCGTTGGCCCCTGCGTCGGCAATGTCGGCAAGTTCATGTGCATCGGCCTCAACTACGCCGACCATGCCGCCGAGACCGGCGCCGATATCCCGAAAGAGCCGATCCTGTTCATGAAGGCCACCAGCGCCATCATCGGGCCGAACGACGATGTCGAGCTGCCCAAGAACACCCTGAAGCCCGACTGGGAAGTCGAACTCGGCGTCATCATCGGCAAGCAGGCCAAGTACATCGACGAGGCCAACGCCCTCGACTACGTCGCCGGCTACTGCGTCGTGAACGATCTCTCCGAGCGTCACTTCCAGACCGAGCGCGGCGGCCAGTGGACCAAGGGCAAGTCGGCCGACACCTTCGGCCCGATCGGCCCGTGGCTCGTCACCAAGGACGAGGTCAAGGACGTCCAGAACCTTAAGATGTGGCTCGACGTCGACGGCCATCGCTACCAGGACGGCTCGACCAAGACCATGATCTTCGGCGTGGCGCACATCGTCGCCTATCTCAGCCAGTTCATGAGCCTGCAGCCGGGCGACGTCATCACCACCGGTACCC
>JAEYTN010000460.1 GCA_023433985.1 Pseudomonadota bacterium
GTTCTGTCGCCCGTGTGCGCCGCGCCCCGCGATTGGCCCCGGCATAGATCGCCGGCACTTCGACGTTCTCCACCGCATCGAGGTCTGCCAGCAGCTGATAGCGCTGGAAGATGAAGCCGAAATACTCGCGCCTGAGTTCCGCCAGCTCGTCGGGCCGGAGCTTCGACACATCGCGGCCCGCCAGCCAGTAGCTGCCGGTCCAGCCATTGTCGAGGCAGCCGAGCACGTTCATCAGCGTCGATTTGCCCGAGCCCGACTGGCCCATGATGGCGACCATCTCGCCGGCCTCGATCGTCAGGTCGACGTCGCGCAGCACGGCGATCTTCTCCGTGCCGGCCGGAAACTCCCGGCGCAGTTTCTCGATCCGGATCAGCGGCTCGCCCATGGCTCAGCCCCCGAAGCCACCACCGGGCGGACGCGGTCCGCCACCGCCGAGGAGGCCGCCCGCCCCGAGCCCGCGGCTGCTTCCGCCCCCTGCCGCGCCCGCGGCCGGCGCAGTCCCGCTTACCACTAGGTCGCCTTCCTCGAGCCCCGCCACCACCTCGGCGGTGACCTTGTTGTTGAGCCCGATCTCGACTTGCCGCCGCTCCACCTTTTCGGCCCGCTGGTCCCAGACGTTGAGCCCGTAGCTGCCGTCCCGCCCCCGCGAGCCGAGCAGCGACGCGGGGACTGTCAGCACGTTATCCACGCGGTCGAGCACGATCGTAACCTGCGCCGTCATGGAGATGCGCAGCCGATGATCGGGATTATCTACGTCGAACAGGCCATTGTAGTAGACGGCGCTCGACGCGCTCGAGCCGCCGCTGCCCTCGTCGCTGGCGATCGATTCCGGCGCCGGCTCGATCGCCCAGAGCGTCGCCTCGATCCGCCTGTCCGGGTCGCCCAGGATGGTGAAATACACCTTCTGCCCCGGCTCGACCCGCGGCACGTCCGCTTCCGAAATCTCCGCCTTCACCACCATCCGGTCGAGGTTGGCGATCTTCACGATGGTCGGCGAGGCATTGTTGGCGTTCACCGACTGGCCAACCTCCACCGCCACCGCGACCACCGTCCCGTCCGACGGCGCCACGATCCGGGTGCGATCGAGGTTCAGCTTGGCCGTATCGACATTGATCTCCGCCTGCTGGATCTGCGCCTCGATCGCCTGCAACTGCCCCTCGGCGGTCTGCACGTTGAGCTGCGCCGCCTGGTAGTCGGCGTCCGAAATCAGCTTCTGCGGGTTGAGCTTTTCGGCCCGTTCCAGTGCCACCCTGGCCTGCGCGAGGCTCGCCTGCTGGATTGTCTTCTGCGCCTCGACATTGGCGAGCGAGGCCTCGGCGGCCTTCACCGCATTCTCCTGGTTCAGCGAGTCGATTTCGGCGATCACGTCGCCCGCCTTCACGTTGTCGCCGAGCGCCACATTGAGCGACTTGATGCGCCCCGACACCTCGGCGCCGACGCTGACCAGCGCGCTCGCCTCGATCGTGCCGGTCGCCAGCACCGTCTCCTCGATGCTGCCGCGCGTTACGGGAACGGTACGCGGCACCTCGTCCTTGGCTGGTGCGCGCATGACGAAATATCCGGCAGCGCCCGCTCCGAGCACCACCACCAACGCGATCAAGACCAGCCAGCGCTTCATCCTTGCACCTCAACCAATCCTCCCCCGATCCTAGATAGGAGCGCTGGGCCGGGATGTCCCGTTAGGGCTTGGTAAGCTGCATGAATTCTTGGACAGGAAAGCTCCCGCTAGATCTGGCTCAGCCCGAACTCCAGGTCGCCGATCAGGTCGTCGGCGCTCTCGAGCCCCACCGACAGCCGCAGCAGCCCGGGCGTGATCCCGCTCTCGAGCCGCACCTCTTCGGTGAAGCGCGCATGCGTGGTCGTTCCGGGGTGGGTAATCAGCGATTTGGCATCACCCAGATTGTTGGAGATCAGGATTACCGCCAGCGAGTCCGACAGCTTGAACGCCGCCTCGCGCCCACCCTTCACCGTGATCGCCACCAGCGACGAACCGGCCGCCATCTGCCGCTTTCCGAGCTTGTATTGCGGGTGCGACGGATGGTGCGGGTACGCGATGCTCTCGACCTTCGGGTGGCCGGCAAGGAACTCGGCGACCTTCGCCGCGCTCGCCGTCATCTGCGCCACGCGCAGCGGCATCGTCTCCAGCCCCTTGAGCAGCACCCAGGCATTGAACGGCGAGATCGACGGCCCGGTCTGGCGCAGCAGCGTATGGATGTCGCCGGTGATCAGCTCCTTGCTGCCCAGCACGATGCCACCCAGCGTACGCCCCTGGCCGTCGATATGCTTGGTGGCCGAATAGGTGACGAGGTCGGCGCCCAGCTGCAGCGGGTGCTGGTGCAGCGCCGTCGCGAACACGTTGTCGACGATCAGCTTCGCCCCATGCGCATGGGCGATCTCGGCCACCGCCTTGATGTCGACGAGTTCCAGCGTCGGGTTGGTCGGCGTCTCGATGAACACCACCTTGGTATTGGGCTGCATCGCCCGGACGAAGTTCTCCGGGTCGCGGCCATCCACCAGCGTGGAAGCAACCCCGAAGCGCGGCATGAACTCCTCGACCACATAGCGGCAGCCGCCGAACAGCGCTCGCGCGGCGACGATATGGTCGCCCGCCCGCACCTGGCTCATCACCGCATTGGTGACCGCAGCCATTCCCGTCGCAAAGGCCCTCGCCGCCTCCGCTC
>JAEYTN010000471.1 GCA_023433985.1 Pseudomonadota bacterium
TCAGTCGGCGCACTGCCCATGCTTGCTGGACAGCAACGCTAGTGCAGTCAGTATCGAGCGTGTAGGTGGAGCCGTCGTCGAGGTAGCTCTTGCCGATTGTCGGGTTGCCACCGGCCTTGGGGTTAAAGGCAACCGCACCGACGTCAAGACCGCCACGCCCGCCGTTCGGTGTCAGGATTGCGTTGGCGGTGCCGTCTTGACGAGTTTCCAGGTTCGGCCCATCACAACGACCGCGCTCCATAAGAACGATGGGCTCGGCCACGAGGCTATCGCAGGTATCAACGTCAGTGCCATAAGGCCGATCGCCACCAGTGGCGTTGCCGCCTGCCCTCAAGGTCGGCGCGACTGGGATCATATAGCTAGCGGCCGCATGGTCGGCGCTGTTGGACCAGCCGCCGCTATTGGCGACGGCCTTCATGGTGCCAGCTACTTCGGGAATAAGCGGACTGCCCTTGCCGGTGCCGTCCTCGCTCGCATCGAAGCCTTCGCCGCGTAGCGTGTGGGCTACTAGAAGGCCCTCACGGCTTTCGTGGTCGCCGTATGGGTTGCTCGTGATGGCAGGTGCGGCTGCGGTCGCGATCAGCGTCTCCGTCTCCGTCTCCGCGTCAAGGCTCTGCTGGGCGGATGCCGTCAAGCAATAGCCGACATCGCCGGAGTTCGCGATCAGTCCGCCATCGAGGTCGAAGTCTGTCCCGAGGCCGCCACCACCTGAAGGGCGCGCGCTAATTGTGGGGGCAACTCTTTGCCCCGCTTCTCGGCGCGGCGGAGGATCCCCGCGCAGGCTCGTGCCGTCAAATAGTACCGCTGCGGCACGTCGCCAGTCTCCAAGATATCCGACAACGAACACACGGCGTCGACGTTGTGGGACCGCCCACTCGTATCCATGTGCTCGACAGAACTGAGCGTCCAGCACTCGGTAGGCGAACCCATACCCGAGTTCGCCCAGCCCCCTGAGGAGGGTGCCAAAATCCCGTCCTCCGTTGCTGGACAGAACACCGGGGACATTCTCCCAGACCAGCCAGCGGGGCCGATATCGTGCAGCAATGGCAAGATAGGTGAGCATGAGGTTGCCGCGGGGGTCAGCCAGTCCGGCTCGGAGGCCGGCGACTGAGAACGACTGGCAAGGTGTTCCTCCGACGAGAACATCGATATCTGCATCTGGCCACTCCTGGAATATGGTCATGTCGCCCAGGTTCGGGACGCCATTGGTCGAAGGCGATTCACCGGGCATGTTGCTGCCGTAGTGGTGGGCAAGGACGGAACTGGGGAACTTCTCGATTTCGGAGAAGAATGCGGGCGTCCATCCCAGCGGGTGCCATGCCATAGTCGCCGCTTCAATGCCGGAGCAAACGCTGCCGTACCGCATGTCTACCTCGCCTTGGGATTGAATTTGAGTTCGGGGAGTTGCTGGGCGGCCATGTGCGTCCAGAGAGCAATGGCATCGCAGCGATCGTGCTGGGCTTCCTCGATGCTGACGAAACCGCGTCGGATGGCCTCAGCTTGCACCAGGTCTTTGACGTCGCCGTCGAAATGACCGCCCTTCCCGAGAAAGGTTTTGCGAGCCGTCGAAGAGGCCACGAGATGGGCAGCGCCGGGCAGCTTGGCTTTCACCACGGCACGTAAGACGCCTTGAAGCCCCAGAAGCATGGCTTGGGACGAGGAGTTGGTGAAACCGCCGCCGCTGGCCTTGATAGGCGCCTCTATCGCCACGATAGCGGGCGCAAAGAACGTCATCTGGTGCGTGAGCCAGACAAGGCCCTTCATGAAGACCTCGTCCTCGGTCACGCCCTCGCCTGCCCAACGAACGAAGCCGCTCGTCGGTTTGTCGCCGGGTACGCCGTAGCACCATCCGGTGCAGCGCGCAGAAACGTCCAAGGCCAGAATGCTCTTCATGCTGCAGCCCTCGCCGCGATCCAGTCGAGACATTCGCGCTGCCGTTCCGCTGGCGTGCCGGTGCCCTTCCGCTCGCGCATGAAGGTCTCGAACCAGCTCTCAGGCTGCGTAGGATGATCAGGGAGGTCGATGGCGTATCTGGTCTTGCCCTTGTCATCGACATAGGCGCGAGGGCCGACATAGGGCATCCAAGCGATCGGCGGATGCTCGGCGGTGAACATGTTGAACCGCTTCTGATCGTCGAGCCAATGAGCGACCGTGACGGTGCCGTGGCGACCGGCGACGATGATGTCGGCAGGCTCGAAGACGCGGCGCGTAGCATTGGCCTTGCCGCCGGCGGAGATGATGCGATAGCTGCCCTTGGGCGCCTTCGACATATCGAAGTTCCACGCACCGTCCATCAGTGCACCGCCTCCCCGCCGGCAAGCTCGTCCAGAGCCGCAGCGCCTTCGGCCTGCTCTTCGTCGGTGACCTTCTGGATGGCTTCGATGCGCTCGCGCGTGGCGCGTTCTGCGACCGTTTCCGGGCCTGGGCCGTCAGGAATAGACACGTCGTGCGCGATCCACGAGTACTGCCCCAAAGCATCGAGGAAATACTCAACCTTTGTGTCCGGCATCTTCTCGGCACGCTTGGCTTTGGACGCCTCGTACTTGCGATCCTCGGCACGGTCGGCCAGCATGGCGTCGAACACTTCGGCATCGATGCCCAG
>JAEYTN010000475.1 GCA_023433985.1 Pseudomonadota bacterium
GTTTGAGCGCCGAGTTGCTGGCGCGGTTCCAGTTCGCCTTCACCGTCTCGTTCCACTTCATCTTCCCGGCGTTCTCGATCGGGCTCGCCAGCTACATGGCGGTGCTGAACGCGCTCTACCTGTGGAAGGGCGACCAGGCGTACCTCCGGCTGTTCGATTACTGGAAGACGATCTTCGCGGTGACGTTCGGCATGGGCGTCGTGTCGGGCATCGTGATGAGCTACCAGTTCGGGACGAACTGGGCTGCGTTTTCCGACAAGGCTGGCCCCATCGTCGGCCCGCTGATGGGCTACGAAGTGCTGACGGCGTTCTTCCTCGAGGCCGGGTTCCTCGGGATCGCGCTGTTCGGGCGGCGGCGGGTGGGCAACGCGCTGCACATGTTCGCGGTCGCGATGGTGGCGCTGGGAACGCTGATTTCGGCGACGTGGATCCTCGCGGCGAACAGCTGGATGCAGACGCCAGCCGGATACGCCATCGGGGAGAACGGGCAGTTCATTCCCGCGGACTGGTGGGCGATCATCTTCAATCCATCCTTCCCGTATCGGCTGACGCATACGGTGCTGGCGGCGTTCCTCACCACCGCCTTCGCGGTCGGCGCGGTAGGCGCCTATCACCTGCTGCGCGACAACTCGAACCGGCAGGCGCGCATCATGTTCTCGATGGCGATGTGGATGGCCGCGCTGGTGACGCCGGTGCAGATCTTCGTCGGCGACCAGCACGGGCTCAATACGCTGGAGCACCAGCCGGCAAAGATCGCGGCTATGGAGGGGCATTACGAGACCCACCAGGGCGCGCCGCTGGTGCTGTTCGGCATTCCGGACGACGAAGCGGAAGAGACGCGCTACGCGATCGAGATTCCTCTGCTCGGCTCGCTGATCCTCGGCCATTCGCTCGATGCCGAGATCAAGGGGCTCAAGGCGTTCCCGCCGGACAGGCGGCCGCCGGCGCTGATCCCGTTCTTTACGTTCCGCATCATGGTCGGGCTTGGGGTGCTGATGCTCTGCGTCGGCGTGTGGTCGCTCTGGGCGCGGTGGCGGAAGACGCTGTTCACCAGCAAGTGGCTGCATCGCGCGGCGTTGCTGATGGGGCCGTCGGGCTTCGTTGCGGTGCTGGCGGGCTGGTACACGACTGAAGTCGGGCGGCAGCCCTACACGGTCTATGGGCTGCTCAGGACGTCGGAGAGCCTGTCGAACGTGGACGCGGAGGCGATCGGGGCGTCGCTCATCGCCTTCATCATCGTCTACTTCCTCGTGTTCGGGGCGGGCACGTTCTACATTTTCAGGCTGATGTGGAAATCGCCGGAGGGCGATACGGGCGACCTCAACGACGGGCCGACGCGTGCCGCGGGCATTACGCCGGCGCAGCAGATCGAAGCGACGGGAGGCGACAATGCTCGGACTTGAGCTGAGCTTCATCTGGGCCGGGCTGATCGCCTTCGCGGTGCTGGCCTATGTGGTGCTGGACGGCTTCGACCTGGGGATCGGCATTCTGTTCCCCTTCTTCCCCGACCATCACGATCGCAACGTGATGACCAACTCGGTGGCGCCGGTATGGGACGGCAACGAGACCTGGCTGGTGCTGGGCGGCGGCGGGCTGATGGCGGTGTTTCCGCTTGCCTACGCCACGGTGCTGCCGGCGCTCTATGTGCCGATCATCCTGATGCTGCTCGGCCTCATCTTCCGCGGCGTGGCGTTCGAGTTCCGCTTCCGCACGGTGAGGTGGCGCGGACTGTGGGACTGGGGTTTTGCGCTCGGTTCGATCGTGGCCACGGTGATGCAGGGAATGGCGCTCGGGGCGCTGGTGCAGGGCATCCGTATCGAGAACCGCGAATATGCGGGCGGCTGGTGGGATTGGCTGACGCCGTTCTCGATCACCACCGCGGTCGGATTGCTGGTCGGCTATGCGCTGCTCGGCGCATGCTGGCTCAACCTCAAGACGCATGGCGAGCTGCAGGCGAAGGCGCGCCGTATCGCGATGGTCACGGGTATCGGTACGCTGGCGTTGATCGGGGTGGTGAGCCTGTGGACACCGTTCCTCGAGCCAATCTACTTCGAGCGCTGGTTCGCCTGGCCGACCGCGTTCTTCTCGGCCTTCGTGCCGCTGCTGCTGGCCGTGTGCGCGTTCGGGCTCTGGTGGGGACTGACGCGGGACAGGCACCTGCTGCCGTTCCTCGCGGCGCTGGGGCTGTTCGTGCTCAGCTTCGCAGGCATCGGCATCAGCTTCTACCCGTACATCGTGCCCGGATCCCTGACGATCGTCGAGGCGGCGGCACCCGAGGCGAGCCTCGGCTTCCTGCTGGTGGGGGCGCTCTTCCTGATCCCGATTATCCTCGCCTATACCGGCTACGCCTACTGGGTGTTCCGCGGCAAGGTGGACCCGAACGAGGGTTACCACTGATGGCGCCGCTGCCCGGCCGGCTGCTGTGGTTCGTCGGACTCTGGGCCGCAGGCGTGCTGGCGGTGGCGATCGTCGGCTACGGCATCAAGCTGATGCTTGCGGCCTGAGCGGGTTCAGCCGCCCGTGGTGACGTAGCAGCCGCCGCCATCGGCCTTGATGGCCGCGCAGATGGAGTTGGCGCGCTCGACGGAGCCGAGCGGCAGGCGGACGCGGAAGACTTCGCCGGCGGCTTCGATTTCCGGGCGGGCGTCACCGAAGAGGCCGCCCCAGCGGCCCTCGGCGTAGGTCAGCGACCGATCCGCCTCGCTGCGGCTCGACTGGCTCGACAGCTGGACGAACGCCGTCGTGGGACCGCCGGGAAGACTGGGCTCCGTTACCGGCGGTTCGGACGACATCGCTACCTGAATCGGCTCGCCCCGGTTGATGCCAAGCTCGCTGAGTTCGAGGCGCGAGAAGATGTACATGTCGTCGGGCGGGGTGCGCAGCATGTAGGAGATGACCTGGTGCTGCACCCCGAACTCGTCGAGAGCATCGAGAACGTCGCCGATGGTGACCTGTGCCATCACGAGGTCGGCCACATCCTGCGAAATCTGATGCACGCCGAGTTCGCCGTCGGCAACGCGGTTCTGGCCGGCGAAGAAGACATAGGCGCAGGCAGAGTAGCAGCCCATGCCGGTGGGCACATAGGTGCGCATGCCGCGGCGGCGCACTTCCTGCGCGATCACCAGCGCGCTGTCGACGGCGCCACCCGGGCTGTTGAGCACAAGGGTGCGGGCGCCGGGGCGCGCATCGAGGGCACGGTCGAGGTCAGCCGGCGTGGTGGCGGTGATCTCGGCGGTGAGCGCGATAACCTCGGGCTCGGAGGGTGGCAGGTCGAAGGCGCTGCGGGCACCAGACGGCGCGCCGACAAGCTTGGTGTCCGGACCTGACGGGAGCTTGGCGAGCGGCGAGAAGTGCGAGGCGATCCAGACTGAGCTGATCGCCCCCTCCTCCGCGTAGCTCTTGCCCCAGGCGAGCGAGTAACCCATCGCCTCGGCGCCGGTGGACATGAACATGGTGTAGAACGAGTACTCGCCGATCATCCCGGAAACGACGAAGCGGCTGTCGCCGTAGTTGCGATAGGTGACGGTGCGTTCGGGGTCGGGCGCGACCATCACGTCGTAGAGGTCGCGGAACGTCTGGTCGGTCAGCGTGGCGTGCATCGTTTCGAGGCTGATCTCGCCGTCGGCACTGACATAGGACGTGCCCTGCTCGGTCGGCGTGCGGCGGATGAGGAGGTTGGCCGGAATCATCATCGAGACGTGCGCCGTGGCGTCGCTGACCCGGCGCATCCCGAGCCGCGACTGAGTGGTGTCGGCAAGCTGGCGCAGAGCATCGAGTTCGGTGGCGTTCAGGATGCCCGAGCCGGCGCGGCCCTGGCTCTTCTGGAAATCGGCAATGGCGTCGAAGGTGGCGCGGCCGAAGCGGCCATCGACAAGGAAATCGTAGTGGCCGAGCAGAATCAGATTGGTCTGGATGTCGCTGCGCTGCACTTCCGGCAGACGCTCGAACCACTCCTTCGACGTGTCGAAGGAGGCCAGCGCCGTGACCGGCACGACGGCGAAGAGGAGACTCAGGACGAACAGGACGAACAGGACGCAACGCATGGCGACACCAGATGTTCCGGAATCATGGTGCCAGAGCGGCAGGCGGCGGACAATCTGTCCGCCGCTACACTTTATCGTTCAGATGGAGTAGCTCGCGCCGAAATCGAAGATGCGGGCGTAGAGCTCGTCGGCCATGCGGACCGGATCGTGCAGGCCGCCGTGCAGGGTGACGTCAGGGTTCTCGGGAGCCTCGTAGGGACTCGAGATGCCGGTGAAGTTCTGGATCTCGCCGCGCCGGGCCTTGGCGTAGAGGCCCTTGGGATCGCGCGCCTCGCACACTTCCAGCGGCGTGTTGACGTAGACCTCGGTGAACAGGATGTCGCCGGCTACCTCGCGGGCGAGGCGGCGCTCGTTGCGGAAGGGCGAGATGAAGCTGACGAGTACGATCAGGCCCGAGTCGGCCATCAGGCGGGCCACTTCGGCGACGCGACGGATGTTCTCGACGCGATCCTCGTCGGTGAAGCCGAGATCCTTGTTGAGGCCGTGGCGGACGTTGTCGCCGTCGAGGATGCAGGCGTGGCGGCCGTCGGCGGTGAGGCGCTTCTCGATGAGGTTGGCGACGGTGGACTTGCCCGAACCCGACAGGCCGGTGAACCAGACGATCTGCGGGGTCTGCCCCTTGAGCTCGGCGCGCACCTTCCGGTTCACGTCGAAGGACTGGTAGCTGAGGTTCTGCGCCCGGCGCAGGCCGAACTCAACGACGCCCGCGCCGAGCGTGGCATTGGAGATGCGGTCGATGAGGATGAAGCTGCCGGTGGGGCCGTTGGCGCCGTAGCTGTCGAAGGCGATCGGCTTGTCGGTGGCGATAGTGACGGTGCCGACCTCGTTCATCTCGAGCGTCTTGGCGGCGCTTTCCTCGAGCGTGTTGACGTTGGTGCGGAACTTGAGGCCGGTGATGGAGGCCGGGACGAGCTGGGTGCCAAGCTTCAGCAGGTAGGAGCGGCCGGGCAGCGCCTGCTCCTCGCTCATCCAGACGAGGCGGGCCTGGAACTGGTTGGAGAACTCCGGCACTTCGCCGGGATGGGCGAGCACGTCGCCTCGGGAAATGTCGACCTCGCGGTCGAGGACGAGGGTGACGGCCTCGCCGGCGATAGCTTCGCTGAGGTCGCCATCCATGGTGACGATGCGCGACACCCTGGCGGGCTTGCGCGAAGCGGCGACGAGGATGTCATCGCCGACCTTCACCGTGCCCGAGGCGACGGTACCGGAGAAGCCGCGGAAATCGAGGTTGGGGCGGTTCACCCACTGCACCGGGAAGCGGAGCGGCCTGGCCGTGCGATCGGTCGCCACCTCGATCGTCTCGAGGTAGGGCACGAGCTGCGGGCCAGTGTACCAGGGCATCTCCGCGCTGGCGGTGAGGATGTTGTCGCCCTTCAACGCGGAGACGGGGATGGCGACGAGGGTTTCGAAGCCGAGGTCATTGGCGAAGGCGCGATATTCGGCCTCGATGGCGTTGAAGGTGTCGGCATCGTAGCCGACGAGGTCGATCTTGTTGACCGCGAGGACAACGTGCTTCACGCCGATCAGGCTGAGGATGAAGCTGTGGCGGCGGGTCTGGGTGAGCACGCCCTTACGGGCGTCGATCAGCACGATGGCGAGGTCGGCGTTGGAGGCGCCGGTCGCCATGTTGCGGGTGTACTGCTCGTGGCCCGGGGTGTCGGCGACGATGAACTTGCGCTTGTCGGTCGAAAAGAACCGGTAGGCGACGTCGATGGTAATGCCCTGCTCGCGCTCGGCGGTCAGCCCGTCCACCAGCAGCGAGAAGTCGATCCCCTCGTCGCCCGTCGTGCGGTTGCGGCTTTCC
>JAEYTN010000478.1 GCA_023433985.1 Pseudomonadota bacterium
GCCCTGATGCGTGCGCTTGAAACGCGCCCGCAGGCGATCGAGGCACAGCCCGAGCCCGAGCAGGAGCCTGAGCAAGAGCAGGTGCGGGAGGCCGAGGAGTTGCCGCTGATCGCGCCGGAACCGGAGCCCGAACCTGTGGCGCCTCCACCCGAGCCGGTGATCATCCTGCCGCCACCCAAGTCGCCCCCGCCGCCTCCGCCGCCACCCCCCGCGCCGCTCGTGATCGAGGCGGAAGTCAATCCAGTCGTCGCGGCGCCTGCTGCGCCGCCCCCGGCTCCTGCGGTGCCCCGGCCGGCTGCCGCAAGCGCGGCCGTTGCCGGCCCTGTGCCGGTGCCCGAACGGAAGGTGCGAAAGCCGGTGGAGGTGACTCCGCCGCCGGCGATCAAGCCGCCGCCGATGCCGGTGCCGGCCGCCGCGGCGACGGTGACATCGGCTGCGCCGGCCTCCGTCGCAGCTCCTGCGGCTACGATGCCGGCAGCTCCGTCGCCCGAACCCGTGCTTCCGACGGAGCCGCCCCCTGCCGTGCCGGAGCTGCCGCCACCGCCATCGGCGCCAGAGCCACCCCCGGTCGACCTCATCGGGGGCGTGCGTTTCGCGCCGGTGCCGAAACGACCGAGCAAGCCCGACAAGAAGGAGCCGGGGGCCTAGGCGGCGGTTCATCACCGAAAGCTGACCGGTGCGCTGGGCAACCGTTTGCGTGCTCGCGCCGTTGCTCTCTCCAAATCCCGGGTGACGTCGGAATGCCCGGGAAACAAGGAGACGTCCCATGACCCGCACCGCTCTCGACCGGATGCTGGAGAAGGCCGTGGCCGAGGCGATCGGCGTGCCCTACCGGTCCAGGCCCGTCAAGCGCGCCTACAAGCCGAAGTCGCCCGCGAGCTACCATCCTGTGCACCCGCAGCACAGCAGCCGGGAATTGCAGCACGCTTGATTGCTTTTCGTTTTCTCCCCGCTAGTTTCCCGCACCGGGAGAACGCGAGGGAGACATGTTGCAGCCCGAATCGGCCGATCTGGCGCGCTACCGTGCCCTGATCATCTCGCGGCTGCCGCAGTTCGCCGGCGCGCAATTCGTTGCGCTCGCCGAAGGCTGGGACAGTGTCGCGCTCGAGTGCGACGGCTGGATTTTCAAGTTCCCACGCAACGAGGTCGCGCGCGACCGGCTGATGCGCGAAGTGGCGCTGCTTACCTTCCTCCGCCCCCGAATCACCATGCCGCTGCCGCAGCCGGTGTTGTTCGAGGGTGACGAGCCATTTTCGCAGCACCGCAAGATCGAGGGCGAGAAGCTCCTTTCCGACGACTACCTGATGCTGGGGGAGGGCGCGCGCAATGCGCTCGCCACCCGCATGGCGCAGCTCTATGCCGAGCTGCACCAGTTGCCGCTTGCCCGCATGCAGCAGGTGGGCGCCGTGGCGGTCGATCCGTGGATGAGCCCGGACGAAATACTCGAGCGCGCGGTGCCACGGTTGCCGCGCGGCTACAAGGGCTGGGCCAGAAAAGTGGTGTCGGCCTATCGCAAGCTCAGCATCCAGGGGGACGAGCTGATCTACGGCTATTTCGACGGGCATGGCTGGAACATGGCCTTCGACTTCACCACCGGTACGCTTAACGGCGTCTACGATTTCGCCGATTCGGGCTTCGGTTCGCGCCACAGGGACCTCAGCTATTCCAATTGGATCTCGGCCGACCTGACGCTGAGGATCATCGACCGCTACGAGGAGCTGACCCGTCACGCGGTCGACCGCAACCTCGTGATGCTCTACTCGTCCGCGCTGCGGCTCGCCGAGCTGGCGGAGGGATTCCTGACCGACGAGGTCGCAGTGGCGAACGTGGTCAACTGGGTCGACGAGCTGAGGACGCTCGACGGGGACCTGCGGCCGGCGGCGTAGGTAGCGAAGGGCCGCTCGAAGAAAAGCTTTTCCTTGCTGCTTGCGTCCAGCTGCCAAACATGCCACGACTAGCTCAAGAAAAGCTTTTCCCACATTGTCGCCGCTGCCACGAGACGTTAGCGGCCGATGCAACGAGAAAAGCTTTTCCTTGCTCGGAGGGAGGAACCCCGTTTCAGGGGCCGAAGGGCATCGTGGAAAACGGGAGGACGTCATATGTACCTGAACAAACACGCGCTCGGCGCGGTGGCGGCGCTTGCGCTCCTCACCACGGCGGCGTTGCCAGCCAATGCCGAGGACCTGGTGATGTGGGAGCGCTCGGGCGGCAATGCCGGCATGGTCGACGCGCTGGTCGTCGCCTGGAACGAGAAGAATCCCGATCGCAAGATCAGCCTGACCTACATTCCGCACACCGAGATGGTGCCCAAGCTGGCCCAGTCGATCGCGTCGGGCGAAGTGCCGGACCTGATGGGGCTCGATTTGATCTACGGTCCGCAGTTCGAAAGCGCCGGCCAGCTCGAGGACATCACCAGCTACTTCGCCGACGACGCGTCGATCAAGACCGCGAGTCCGGGTCACATGAAGGTCTCTACCTTCGACGGCAAGCTCTATGGCGTGCCGCTCTACGCGGACGTGTCGGCGCTGTTCTAGAACAAGGACCTGTTCACCAAGGCCGGCCTCGATCCCGAGGTGCCGCCCAAGAACCTGCAGGAGATCCACGATTTCGCCAAGAAGATCACGGGGATCGAGGAAGGGGCCTACGGCTACTACCTGGCCGGCAACTGCGCAGGCTGCAACATCTTCACCTTCGGGCCGCTGATCTGGGCCTCGGGCGGCAGCATCGAACCGCTCGATGCGAACGACGAGCCGCTGAAGGGCGAGGCGGTGCCGAAGGTGCTCGAGTGGGCCCGGATGATGCACAAGGAAGGCCTGATCAACCCGGCCAACCAGTCCGAGAACGGCGAGACATTCCACCTGCAGTTCGGCTCGGGCAAGGTCGGCATGATGGGAACGGGCAACTTCAACATCACGCTGGCGCGCGAGCAGAACCCGGACATGAAGTTCGGCATCGCGCTCCTGCCGGGGCTCGAGACCGGGCAGACGGCATCCTTCGCCGGCGGCGACATCGTCACCATTCCCAAGGGCTCGAAGCGCGTCGCCGATGCGGTGGACTTCATGAAGTTCATCCTTTCGGACGAAGTGCAGGTCGAGGCCTATGCGAAGCTGCTCAACATGACGACGCGCGGCGACATGGTGGAGAACAAGTACTACGCCGACGAACCGCTGATCAAAGAGGTGGCCAAGGCCATTGCCATCGGCGTGACGCCCTACACGCTGAAGTTCTTCGAGCTCATCAACTCGCCACAGGGCCCGTGGCTGCAGATGCTGCAGCGCGTCTACTATACCGATGATCCCATCGACCAGGTCATCGCCGACGGCAAGCAGCAGATGAAGGACATCATGGCCGAGTGACCTCCGGGTCTCCGACCAGCGGCCGCGGCGCCTCCGCCGCGGCCGGCCCCGATCGCCGCCG
>JAEYTN010000531.1 GCA_023433985.1 Pseudomonadota bacterium
TCACAGAACAGAAACCTACCCCCCGGTTGCCCGGCAGCAGACCTGCCCTTTCGGTATTGCACCAAACAGTGGGAGCGACTGGCGCTCGACGTCGTTCAGTGACGGGGTATCTAGTCTAGGCCGACCGGCCTGTCAACACCCCATTTTCAACTTTCGGCGGAACCGAAACTTGGTGCCTTTAGGTGGGAATTTCTTCTTCCCTTTCAGGCACTTGCATCAGTCTTTGGCGTCTTGCGGCGCCGCCGTCCTCAGCGGTGAGGCGGGTTATAGGGGCGACCTTCTGCCCGGTCAACAGCCTAAAATGACGAAATCGACATTTTCGCTGAGCGCCGGCCGTTCGCGGCTCCAACCCATCCCGAGAGCGTATATAGCACGCGCGCGCGAGAGCTGTCATCTGGTAAGCCCCCCTGTCCTTTCAAGGGCTCCGGCGGCGAAAGCACCCCTGTGGAAAACTGCTTCTGCTCGCTCTCCCGTCCGGGCAATCGCGCTCCATCCCGGTGACGAGTCTCCGAGCGACCGGACGCCCGCGGCCGCTCCAGTGCCTTGGCCTAGTTTTGCCGCAATGCCCGCACACCAGTGCAATGGGAAACGGGGGAGTTGCGTCGCGCGCCAAGCGGATGCATTGCTTTTCCTTCGGGCGCGGGCCAAGGCGGGTAGGATCGGGTTTGAACGCAACGCAGCGCAATCGCAGTGTCGCTCTGTTACGCACGAGCGGCTTCGAAGACGGTCCTGCGCTGACCGTGCAATCCACCGACGGCGAGATTCCGCATGGGCGCGAGCTGAGTTTCGCCTGGCTCACCGGCACGGTGATGACGGGCTTGACCTCGGTTCTGCTGATGGGCGCCGCGCTCTACGTCTCCTTCGAGGGACAGGACACGTTCTCCACCGCCTATGAAGCGCTCCAACTGATCACCCGCCCATCCGAAGAGGCGGTTGCGGCTTCGCAGGTCAAGGGCGACCGCGTTCGCCCCGTGGCCAAGACCAAGTCCGAGCTCGAGGTGGTCGAAGCCTCGATCCGCGAGACGGTCGATGGCCGCGCCATGATCCGCAAGCAACCCTTCGTGCGCGTCCGCGCGACGCTAGCGACCGCCGCCACCGCGCTCTCCGACGACATCCCGGACTACGATCCGGTGGCGCTGATCGATGCCGGCCAGCCGATCACCGCCAGCTCGGAGCAGGACGCCAACCCCGAGATCTACGGCACCGACGTCGAGGGCGAGGTGCAGATTCGTACCGTTGCCCTGCCCACGACCTTCGTGCCGGCGCCGGCCATTTCCGACCGCAGCGCCGCCGAGTTCGTGCGGCAATCGGTGGAGAGCGTATTCGGCGACGGCGGCTCGGCCGATACTGCCTCCGGCACCGCGATGGCCTATGCCGACCCCGGCGCCAGGATACGCGATTTGGGCGTGGTGACCGGCGACGGGCTCTCCGGCATTGCCGAGAACGTCTCGATCGTGCCAAAGACCAAATCGGCGGACGAAGCCGGCCTCGGCCGCTCGGAGCGCGTGGTGACGGTGCGCGATAACGGCCCGCTTAAGGACACACTGCTCAAGAACGGCTTCGACGACCAGACCTATGAGATGGTCGCGGCGACGCTCCGGAACGTGCTCAACTCCGCGAACATGCCGGAAGGCGCGCGCCTGCGCATCCTGATGGGCCCGTCGCGGACTTCGGAGACGCTGATTCCGCATCGGCTCAGCATCTATTTCCCCGACGCACGCTCGGGCGAGATCAAGCACGCGGCAACGGCCGCGCTGACCGATCGGGGCAACTACGTTCTGGGCCTGGCGCCGCCCGATATCGCCTTCCCCGACGAAGACACCGAGGAAATCAACGTCAACAACCTGCCCTCGGTCTACCGGTCGATCTGGGAGACGGCGCGCAAGCACGACATCGACGACGCGACGACCTCCCGCATCGTGGCCATGTTCGCCTACGACGTGGACCTGACGAAAAAGATCTCTGCCGGCGATTCCATCGAAATCCTCGAAACCGACAAGGATGCCGAGGGGCGCCAGGAACTGCTCTACGTCGCGCTGCACCTGGGCACGACCACGCGCGAGCTGTTCCGGTTCCGCACCGATGACGGGGTCGTCGACTTCTTTGACCCCGACGGCGAGACCGGCAAGCGCTTCCTGACCCGACGGCCGCTGCAGGGCGGCGGGCGGCTGGCGAGCCGCTTCGGCTATCGCGTACACCCGATCTTCAAGACCCGCCGCCTGCACAACGGCGTCGACCTCGCCAGCAAGACGGGTACCCCGATCTATGCGGCGGGCGACGGCGTGGTCGAGAAGGCGCAGTGGGTTTCGGGCTACGGCCGCTACATCGAGATCCGGCACGTGAACGGCTTCGAGACCGGTTATGGCCACCAAAGCAAGTTCGCTGCGGGCATCAAGCCGGGCATGAAGGTGAAGCAGGGTCAGCTGATCGGCTATGTCGGCTCGACCGGCAACTCGACCGGCCCACACCTCCATTTCGAGATCAAGGTCAATGGCCGCTTCGTCGATCCGCTCAGCGTGAAGCTGCCGCGCGACAAGTCGCTGAGCGCCCAGTACCAGGGCGAATTCGGCCAGACCATCGCGCAGATACGCGACCTGATGAAGCGCGACGCGGTGCCGATCACCGTCGCGTCGGCCCAATAGCCGCTACTTCCCCTTCCGCTCCTGGGTGAACCAGGCAATGACCGCCGAAAGCAGCGCCAGCGCCGCGTTGGCATAGGCGATGGCGGCGAACGCGGCGTTGCTGGCCGCGACGCGTGCCGCCTCGATGTCGGGCGGCAACGGCTCCTGGGGCTGGATACCGAAGAACAGCTGCAGCTCCGCGGCGGAACCGAGGGCACGCTCGAACACGAATGCCGCTACCCCGCCCATCAGCGCCACCGCGAGGAGGCCGGCGACGCGGGCGACGGCGTTGTTGACGCCGGAGGCGAGGCCGGTGTCGCGATCCTCGACCGAGGTCATCACCGCGGTGGAGAGCGGCGAGACGACGCCGCTCATCCCGAGGCCGAGGAGGATCGTGCAGGGCAACAC
>JAEYTN010000567.1 GCA_023433985.1 Pseudomonadota bacterium
ACCCAGATCACATGCCGTGCGCCCTTGCCACCGTGCGCGCGGGCCTTGAGTTCCTCGACCTTCATGCCGGTCTGTCCCAGCCGCTTGGTGAACCCCGGGTCCGGCGCCACCGACCACACGGCCAGCATGCCGCCGAGCTTCAGTGCGGCCTTGGCGCGGGCGAGGCCGGCGTGGCTGTAGAGGGCATCGTTGCCGGGGCGCGAGAGGCCTTCCGGGCCGTTGTCGACGTCGAGCAGGATGACATCGAACTTGCCACCGGCCATGACCGCTCCAACATCACCAACAACCAGGTTCAGCCGCGGATCGTCGAGGCTTCCGCCATGAACTTTTGCCAACGGCCCGCGCGCCCAAGCGCCGGCGATCTCCGGCACCAGTTCCGCGACCACGATCTCCGCGTCCGCGCGGAAATCCGCGAGGCAGCGGCGCAGCGTGAAACCCATGCCCAGCCCGCCGATCAGCACCCGTGCCTTCGCCCGGCCGCCGACCCGCTTGGCCGCGATCCTCGCCATCGCCTCCTCCGAGCCCGATTGCCGGCTCGACATCAGGCCGATCGTGCCGGCGAAGATGGTGAACTCCCCTCCGCGCTGCATCAGGCGGAACTCGCCGCCGCCCGGCACCTTGGCCCGGCCAAGCTCGATCCAGGGCAGCATGGGCATCTCCGTAAGCGTTGGTGGCCGGCTTCTAGCCCGTTCAGCCCGCCTCGGCCATCGCGATCAGCTCTTCGGCCTCTTGCGGAACGTTCTCTGCCAGGCGGGCGCCCGCCAGCACCGGCAGCCAGGCGAACACGCTTTCACGCGGCAACGGCGAGATCGCCAGGTAGGCCGTGAGGTAAGCTTCCGCTATCGCCTCCGATGCGTGGCGCATCAGCAGCCAGCTGCGGCAGACATCCGCGGCCGGCGGACCGCAGGTCGCATCCACCCAGTCCACCACCGTCGCGGCAGCGGGCGTCCCGAGGATATTGTACGGGTGAAAGTCCCCGTGCAGCACGCGGTCGCCATCGGGCAGCGCGCTGAGCCGGTCCCGCAAGCGTCGCCTCCGCCGCTCATCGAGCCCGGAGGCCTCAAGCTTTCGCGCCAGCCGCACCTTCAGCGGCGCCAGCGCCGCCCCGCGCGCCGCATGGATGCCCACCTGCAGTTCGGCCATCGCCACGAAATACGGCCCCGCCCCAGTGGGATCGGCCAGCATCGGCTCGGCGAAAGTCACTCCCTCCACCCGGGTCATCACGATGCCCCAGCGTCCCTCGGCCTCTGCCACGTCGAAAACCCGTGGCGCCGCGATCCCCGCGGCTTCCAGCGCATCGAGGACTGCTGCCTCCCGCTCGGCCTCGCGTTTCGATTCGCCCGTCCGGTAGAGCTTCAGCACCCGCCCGTCGTCATACTCGAACACCTCGGCAACTTTGCCTTCGCCGATCAGTTTGCCATATCGCAAGTCGCACCCTCCCCGCGAGCGAGCTTGAGCCTGCCGCGCCGATCGCGCAACGTCGACCGCCATCTCTAGCAAGGAATCACCCGTGAGCGTTGGACTACTCGGCCTTCTCGACGACGTCACCGCCCTCGCGAAGGTGGCCGCCGCTTCCATCGACGACGTGGCGGGCCAGGCCACCAAGGCCGGTCTCAAGGCCGCCGGCGCGGTGATCGATGACACCGCGGTCACACCGAACTACGTCACCGGCTTCACCGCCGAGCGCGAACTTCCCATCGTTGGCAAGATCGCCGCGGGCTCGGTGCGCAACAAGCTGCTGATCCTGCTGCCCGCCGCACTGGTGCTCAGCTTCCTTGCGCCCTGGCTCATCACCCCGCTGCTTGCCGTCGGCGGCGCATATCTCTGCTTCGAGGGTGCCGAGAAGGTATTCGAGGCCCTGTTCCCGCACGAGGCCCACGCCGAGGCGCACGACCTCGAGCCTGTCACCACCGACCCGGCCAAGCTCGAGGCCGAGCGCATTAGCGGCGCCGTGAACACCGACTTCATCCTGTCGGCCGAGATCATGACCATCGCGCTTGGCAGCCTGCCCGTCGAGATGCCGTTCTGGGAAAAGGCCGTGGTGCTCGGCATCGTCGGTATCGGCATTACGTTGCTGGTCTACGGCGCCGTGGCGCTGATCGTGAAGGCCGACGACATCGGCCTCGCCATGGCCCGCGGTGCCCGGACCGGTGCCGCCCGCGCCACTGGCCGCGGCATCCTCGTCGCCATGCCGTGGATCATGCAGGCGCTGAGCATCGTCGGCACTGCGGCGATGATCTGGGTCGGCGGCGGCATCGTCATCCACGCGCTCAGCGAGTTCGGCCTGCCCCAACTCGATCACCTGATCGAAGGCCTGGCCCACCCAGCCGGCGAGGCGATCGGCCCCCTCGGCGCCGAACTCGTCACCATCCTCGCCGACGGCATCGCCGGCCTGCTCCTCGGCGCCCTGCTGATCCCCATCGTCACCCGGCTGCTGGTCCCCGCCTGGAAGGCGGTACGCGGCCTGCTCCCGGGCGCGAAAGCGTAACGGCTGGGTTACCCCCGTCGCGCCTGCTCCAGCGCCGAAAGCACCGCCGCGATGTCGTACGGCTTCTTGACGATCGGCGCGTCCTGCAGCGCCTCCGGCACGATCCCCCCATCGCCATAGCCCGTGGCGAAGATGAACGGCACGCCGAGGCGCTTCAGTTCCTCCGCCACACCGATCGAGGTACCCGAGCCCAGGTTCACGTCGAGGATAGCGAGGTCCGGCGCCTGCGCCCGGATCAGCCGCATCGCGTCGTCGGCCGAGTTGGTGGTGATCACCGTGCCGTAACCGCGCTCGTTGAGCATGGCCTCGACATCCATCGCGATCAGCATCTGGTCCTCGACGAGGAGGATGCGCGCATCCGCCGGCACCGCCTCGACATCCTGCCGCGGCGCCACGCTGAGGGGCTTGCCGATGGGCACCACGTTGTCGAGCCGGACATGCCGCGCCGGCAGCCGGAACCGAGCTTCGAGACCGCCCGGCGCGTAGGTCACCTTGCTCGCCCCACCCAGGTCGTAGGGCACGCTGCGGTCGAGCAGCGCGGTGCCGAACCCCTCACGCGTCGGCGGCGACACCGGCGGCCCGCCTGCTTCCTTCCAGTCGATCTGGCAGTCGCCGCTGCCCACCGTCGACCAGCGGATCGTCAGCCGCCCGCCCGGTGCGGATAGCGCGCCGTATTTCGCCGCGTTGGTCGCCAGTTCGTGCAACACCAGCGCCATCACCGAAAACGCCCGCGCATCGATCCACACCGGTGGCCCGTCGATCACGACCGTGCTGGTTGCGCTCTGGTAGGGCGAGAGCTCCGCACCGATGAGTTCGCTCAGCCGCCCGCCGCCATCGCCGCGCACCACCTGGTCGTGGGCATAGGCCAGCGCCTGGATGCGGCCGCGGAGCGATTGCACGTAGTCGGAAAGGCTCCTGCCCTCCTGCACCGGCTGGCCCACCAGCGCCTTGATGACCGACAGGATGTTCTTGACCCGGTGGTTCAGCTCCTCGTTGAGCATGCGCTGCCGCACGTCGGCCCGCGCCCGCTCTTCCGCCAGCATCTCGTTGTGCCTCAGCAGGACTTCCACGAGCGAGGCACGAGCCGCCTCGGCGATCTCATAGTCCGCGTCGCTCCAAGGCTGCGCGTGCTGGTGCACCGTCTCCTTCCAGATGGCGAAACTCTTGCGTGGTGTGAGCCGGTCGCCCATCGGGCCGGTCTCGTAGCTCTTCTTGGGGTCCCCCGCCCAGTCCAGCGTCTGCACCAGCTCCTTGCGGAAGAAGAACAGGTAGTCGCGCGGCGCCTGCGACAGCGGAATGGCAAGCACGCCCGAAGCGAGCTGGTAGTAGGCCTCGGCCTCGGGATAGACCCCGCTCAGCATGTGCGTGGCCCAGATCCGCCCCTCGGCCACCGTCCCCACGAAGTTGGCGAGCGCCGCCGCCTCCTTGGCCGATGGCGTCGCGCCGAAGCTCGTCCACTTGCCGCCCATATAGAGCCCGATGCCGTCATTCGGCACCAGCCGCCCGAAATCCCTCAGGTTCTCGCCCAGCACCTCTCCGACATCGGTCTTGCTGGCAAGCTGCAGCACCCGGTCGAGGTAAGCGCGCGCTCGGGTGGCGGTATCGAGCTTCTGCTTCTGCCTGAGCGCCGCCAGGTGCAGCGAGAAGAACTCGCCGAACATCTCCGCCGCCACGCGCAGCGACATCGGCAGCGTGCGCGGCGAATAGTGGTGGCAGGCGATCATCCCC
>JAEYTN010000014.1 GCA_023433985.1 Pseudomonadota bacterium
TATTCCGCGCCAGCGCCGCCATTACCACCGAGACCGGCCGCGTATTGCTCGAGCCGGAAAGGATCATCGCGAACATGAACTCCGAGTAGCTGAGCATGAATGCGAACAGCCCCGTTGCGCCGATCGAGGGCAGCGACAGCGGCAACGCCACGCGCCAGAAGCTCTGGAAGCGGTTGCAGTGGTCGAGCGTTGCCGCCTCGAAGATTTCGACGGGGATCTTGCGGAAGAACACCGACAGGATCAGCACCGTGAACGGCAGTGCCTTTGCCGTGTGAACCAGGATGATGCCGAGTTGCGTGCCCACGAGGTTCATCGCCTGCAGCACCATGTAGATCGGCGTCACCAGCGCCACCGCCGGCACCAGCGGCGACAGGATCAGGTAGAGGAAGCTCACCTTCTTGCCCGGGAAAACGTAGCGCGCGAAGACGAAGGCCGCCGGCGCCCCGACCAGGAGGTTCAGCACCATCGCGGCCAGCGCATTCAGTGACGAGTTGACCAGCGCCTGCGGCACCTGCCGCGCCGCATCCGAGATCATCGCCCGGTTGGTGCCCTCGGCATTGTAGCTGTCGGGCAGCTGGCCGGTGAACACGTAGCGGTAGGTCTCGAAGTTCGGCCCCTCGGTGAAGAGGCTCTGGCCCGCGGTCAGCAGCACCTTGTCGGGCACGAGGCTGCCATAAAGCGAGAGCAGCACCGGTCCGCCCGCGAACAGCAGGATCAGCGCGGCGAACACGAAGGTGAGGATGGGGTGGAGGCGGCCGGGCATCTCACTCTCCCCCAAACAGGTCGGAGGGAAGCGCCTTGGTGATCGCCACGATCAGCAGGACACTGATGAGCACGACGATGAACGCCACCGCCGAGCCGGCGCCGAAATCGTACATCGAGAAGCTCTCACGCCAGATCTGGAAGCTGAGCAGCGTCGTCGCCGTGCCCGGCCCTCCGCCGGTCATGGCGTAGACGATGTCGTAGCTCGTGAAGGCGGTGAGCGCGTTGTAGACCAGCAGCACCACGATCATCGCCTTGATTTCGGGAAACACCACGTAGCGGAAGCGCTTGAACGGGCTGCGACAGTCGATCGCCGCCGCTTCCATCGTCTCGCCGTTGATGGTCGAGAGCGCCGCCATCATCAGCACCACGGCGAACGGGATCTGCGTCCACACATGCGCGACGATCACCGCGCAGAGCGCCGTGCGCGGGTTGGTGAGCCAGCCGATCGGGCTGTCGATCAGCCCCAGGTCCAGCATCAGCCCGTTGAGGAAGCCGAAGCTCGGGTGGAACACCCAGACCCAGAGCACCGCCGAGATCGCCCCCGGCAGGACCCAGGGCAGCAGCACCACTGAGCGCACCACCTGCGAGCCGAAAAACCGCCGCTGCAGGAACAACGCAATCAGCGTGCCGAACAGCACCACGGCCGGTGCCGCGATCAGCGTGAACACCAGGGAGTTGCGGAGCGCCACCCCGAAATACTCGCCCGTCACCACCCGCTGGTAGTTGGCGAGCCCGACGAACGGTTCGCCCGGAAACAGGATCATCACCTCGTGCAGCGAGGTCCAGAG
The DNA here is from genome assembly GCA_023433985.1 of Pseudomonadota bacterium. Lineage (GTDB taxonomy): Bacteria > Pseudomonadota > Alphaproteobacteria > Rhizobiales > Devosiaceae > Devosia_A. The sequence continues at coordinate 1,554 of JAEYTN010000014.1, forward strand.
CGCGTGTCCGATCGGGTAGACGGTCAGCAAGATGACGGGCAGCAGCGCCGGCAGCAGCCAGACACCGGGGTAGCGTTTGATGGTCCACATGCTCGAGCCTGGTCGCTGGATGAGGCGGGCGGCGCGAGCCGCCCACCTTGCCTCGCAAGGAGAGTTCTAGCGTGAGGCGAACTGCGCCTTGAGCTCTTCCCAGCGCTGCGCGCCGGCCTTCATCACTTCGTCAACCGGCTTCTCGCCGACCATGGCCTGCGCCAGCAGCGGGCGGAAATAGGCCGACCAGACCGAGGAATATTCGGTGTAGGTGCCTGCCTTGGCAATCGAGGCCTGCTGCCCGAGCGCCGGCACGTCGGCCCACTTGCCCCAGGCGGTCATCACGTCGGCGTCCTCGAACAGCGGCAGTTGCCCGAAGCCGAGACCCTTTTCCACGGCCCAACGCTTGGCGACCGTGTACGGCTTGCCGGCCATGTAGTTGACGAACTTCCACGCTGCCTCGGCCCGCGCCGGGTCGGCCGCGGTCTTGGCCGTCACCACGTAGGACTTGGCGAAGCCTAGCGTCGAGTGCGTCTCGCCCGGCATCGGCGCGATGGCGAACTGGCCGGCAAGCGGCTGCGTCGCGGCATCGTTGAGCGCGGCGAGGACATAGGTGAAAACCACCGTGAAGGCGTGGTTGCCGGTGTTCATCGCGGGGATGATGGTCGACTCGTGCGGGTCGGGCTGCACCAACCCCTTGCTCCACGCATCTGCCAGCCACTGCAACTGCTTGTAGGCGCCGTTCTCCGGGTCGGCGAAGGTCGGCTTCAGCTCGGCGTCGAACAGCGTCGCGCCGCGGCCGTAGGACTGGGCCACGAACGCATCGTAGAAGTTCGGCAGCTCCTGGTCGTATTCGTAGATGATCGGCTTATCCATGCCGCCGGCCTTGAGCTTCTCGGCAGCCGCCGTCACCTCGTCCCACGTCGTCGGCACAGCGATGCCGGCATCCTCGAGGATCTTCTTGTTGTAGATGAAGCTGATCGTGTCCGAGTAGTAGGGCAGGCCGTAGACCTTGCCGTCATAGGTCACGTCGGTGAGCGCGAAGCCGGCGATGTCCTTGGTCAGCTCCGCCACGGCCCCGGCCGGCGCCACGGAATCGAGCGGCGCGATGAACCCGGCCGCTCCCCATGCCGGCAACCAAT
>JAEYTN010000051.1 GCA_023433985.1 Pseudomonadota bacterium
GATCGTGCCCGCGGAACTGGGCGATGCGGACGCGGAAATTGTAGGCGATGCGCTGGGCGCGATCAACGAAGAGCGCGGCGACATCGGGCGGGCAATGCGCTTCGGCGGTCTCGCGAAACAGCTCCAGCCAGCGGGCGAAGTGGGCGTCGGTCAGCTCGGGGATGGCGAGGTGCTTGGGCATGGGACGGCCCATATAGCGGCCGGTGCCGAGCAGCATTGAGCTCCAGAAATCGGTGATGGTCGCGATGTGCTGCGGCCAGTGATCCTCGGGAATGATGCGGTTGAAGACCGGGCCGACGAGATCGTCGCGGCGCACGCGGGCGTAGAAGTTCTCGACCACGGCGGCGACCATGGCCTCGTCGAGCTGGTCGGGAATGAGGCGGCCGGTGGGGTGGAGGCGGGTGCCGGTGGGAATGGTCACTGCGAAGTCCTTTGGCCGATTGTAGCACCTATCTGGTGCATCCGGCCCGCGGCGAAAGGGCACGAGCGGACATTGCTGGCAGGGCGGAAAGCCGCTAGCACTCGGGCGGGCGCAGATATCCGGATACCCTACCATGCTGACGGCGACTGAACTCGCGGCTCTTCCCATGTTTGCGCCGGAGGGCGAGGCAGTGCTGAAGGTGCTGCTGCGCGATGCCGGCGACATCAATGCCGGAGCGGGCGAGTTCGTGGTGCACGAAGGCGACGAGCCGGCGCTCTATGCGGTGCTTTCGGGCCGGCTCGAGGTGATCAAGCGGATCGACGGGATCGAACGGAAGATCGGCGAGCGGCTGCCGGGGACATTCCTGGGCGAAGTGCCTACCATATACGGCACCGCCTTCCAGGCGGCGGCGCGGGCGGTGGAGCCGACGCGGCTGGGACGGATCGAGACGCGGCAGTTCCATGCGGCTGCGGCGCTTTCGGTGGAGCTGGCGCGGCGCATGGGCGAACTGGCGCGCGAACGCATCGGCGGGCTGCAGGGGATCACGGCAGGCGCGCGACGGGCCAAGGTGACGCTGGTGGGCGAGCGGTGGAGCCCCGAATGCCTCGCGATCCGGCGATTCCTCGCCAGTAACCGGATCATCTTCGATACCTTCACGCCGGAGGCGGCCGAGCTCGGCGAGCGGTGGCGCGGGCCGGTGCCGGCGGCCGAACAGCTGCCGGCGGTGCAACTCGCCGAGGGCGAGACGATGGTGCGCCCCGGCTTCCGCGCCCTGGCCGAGGCACTCGACCTCGATACGCGGGCGCGCGAGGCCGAGTACGACACGGTGATCATCGGCGGCGGGCCGGCGGGGCTGGCCGCGGCAGTGTACGGCGCGTCGGAAGGCCTCAGGACGCTGGTGATCGAGCGGGAGGCGCCGGGCGGGCAGGCGGGCACCTCGTCGCGGATCGAGAACTACCTGGGGTTCCCGGGCGGGATTTCGGGCGACGAGCTGGCGAGCCGGGCGCTGCAACAGGCCAAGCGGCTGGGCGCCGAGGTCGTGATCACGCGCTCGATCGAGGGGATCGACCCGGTGGGGCGGATCATCACGCTCGATGGGGGCGAGCGGATCACGGCCAGGACGGTGATCCTCGCTACCGGCGTGAGCTGGCGGCGGGTGGCGATCGAGGGGTTCGACCGGCTGATCGGCAAGGGCATCTATTACGGTGCGGCGCGCTCGGAAGCCTCGACGACGCAGGGGCTCGACATTCACCTGATCGGGGCGGGGAACTCGGCGGGGCAGGCGGCGATGTTCTTCGCCAACCACGCGCGGACGGTGACGTTGCTGGTGCGCGGGGACTCGCTCGAAAAGAGCATGTCGCAATACCTGATCGAGCAGGTGCGCTCGAGATCGAACATCAAGGTGGCGCTCAACTCGGAGGTGGCCTGCACCTATGGCGCGCAGCACCTCGATGCGATCGACATCGCCGGCCGGGTGGCGGGGAAGACGCGGCGCGAGGAGAGCGCCGGGCTGTTCGTGTTCATCGGCGCCGACGCGGAAACGGACTGGCTGCCGCCTGAGGTGGCGCGAGATGGGCGCGGCTATGTGCTGACGGGCGAGGATTTGCGGCGGGCCGGCCGGTGGAACGAGGAGCGCGACCCGTATCTGCTCGAGACGAGCGTACCGGGGATTTTCGCCTGCGGCGACGTGCGGTTCAGCCCGGTGAAGCGCGTGGCGGCGGCGGTGGGCGAGGGCTCGATGGCGATCGCGTTCGTGCACCAGTATCTGGCGCGCATCGCACAATAGCGGAGCGCTACCGTCATTTGGGGATGCCGCCGTCATGGTGGCTCGGACGAGCTGATGGCACCCGACCGATCTCCGGGTGCGCCCACTGTTCCGGCCCCGGGCCTAGAGGTGGAAGTCGCCTGAGGCTTCGGGCTGATACACAACCTTGTCGATCATGATGCGACGGGTGCGATCCGAGACGACCCAGTGGATGGACCTCCCTTCGCGATGGCCGAGGATGGCGGTGCCCACTTCGGAGAGCACCGAGAGGTTGCCAGCGCCATCGTCGGCGGCCTGCGGATAGACGAGGGCGGCTTCCAACTGTTCCTCATCGAGCCGGAGCCGGACTCGTGAGTTCATGGTCACGACCTCGCGCGCCACCTGATCGGGAGCGACGACCACGGCGCGCTCGATTTCGCGCTCAAGGTCAGCAATTGTCGGGCCATGCTCGTCTTCGACGAGCCTCCTGAGCCGATTCCGGTCGGGCTGGGTGACGTAGATGTCCCTGAAATCCCCGGTGGCGCTTTCGCGCAGCGTCTGGAGGTAGTGGGCCAACGTCATGGAGAGCACCTGGAGCGTCGGGGTCTCGCGTTCGGCCCTGAACTCACAGCTCTCGAACACCTTCACGGACCGCACGTTATCCGGGTGGATCTTGGCGATGCACTTTTCCGCCCTCATGTCGAAGAAGGCCAGCTTCAAACCTTCGTGGATGGCGGCGACGCCGAGCTTGCGGCCCCAGTTGAGGTGGTCGCCGATAACCAGCACGATCTCGCATTTGCGTCCGCTCATCACCAGCCGGAGGAAGCCGACCGGAATGTCGTGGCGATCGTAGATCATGAAGAAGCGGCCGCCCCGGTTGAACAGGTGCGTCAGGATGGGAAGCTGGGTGCGCTCGACAATCTGCGCGATGGCGCGGGACACATCGCTGGAGTCACTGAGGAAGCAGGTGACCCGATCATCTGCGAGCCAGTCCATCAGCAGGTGGGCGTGGTTCCGGGTGATCTCTCGCCGTAGCGAAACAAAAGGCATGCTCATCCGTGTCATCCCCTGGTTGTAAGGATGAAAGCCTGCCATGGCCGAGCCATGCCGGTTCTTTCTGCTGTGGTGCTGATATGGATACCGCAGCAAGGCAAAGCCAGATCAGTGCGACAAGCAGGCCAGCGGTAGCGTTGCGAAGCTGTGGGACGAAACCCTCCACCACCCGACGGGTTTCGTGGGAAATGCTTTGCATCTCCGGCGGGATAGCCCCTCCTGTTCCCCGTTGGAAAAGGAGGGGCCGGAGGGTCAGGCGACCTTGGCGAGGGCCTGTTCGACGTCGGCGATGATGTCGTCGATGTGCTCGATGCCGACCGAGATACGGACCAGGTCCTCGGAGACGCCGGCTTTCGCCAATTCCTCGGGGCCGAGCTGGCGGTGCGTGGTCGAGGCCGGGTGGCACGCCAGCGACTTGGCGTCGCCGATGTTCACGAGGCGCAGGATCATCTGCAGCGCATCGATGAACTGGGTGCCAGCCGCGAGGCCACCCTTGATGCCGAAGCTGATGATGCCCGAGGCCTTGCCCTTGGTGATCTTCTTCGCCGTGGCATTGTACTTGCTGTCGGGCAACTGAGCATAGTTCACCCAGGTGATCTTGGGGTGCTTCTGCAGCC
>JAEYTN010000385.1 GCA_023433985.1 Pseudomonadota bacterium
CGGCCATGGCGCGCATCGCCTTGCCGAGCCGCGAGCGGGTGAGGAACAGGTGCAGCGCAATCACTGCCGCCGCGGTGCAGAACACCATCAGCAGTTGCGGCTGGGTGAAGTTGATGGTGCGGGTGACGCCCTCGAGCGGGACGGGGATGCGTATCAGGGCCTTCTGCTCGGTTTCGAAGAAGCTCCAGGTACCGGAACCGAAGAACAGGCGGATGAGGCCCTGGATGATCAGCGTGACGCCGATCGAGGCGATCAGCATGGTGACGGGGCGGGCGCCGCGCTTGCGTAAGGGAGCGTAGAACCCCTTGTCGAGGCCGAGCGCGATGATGGCGGTGAGCACCATGGCGACCGGCAGCACGAGGAAACCGGTGGGCAGGAACGGCACCGAGATGCCGAGCGCCTGGCAGCCGAGCATCAGGAGGAAGGCGATGAAGGCGCCCATCGTCATCATGTCGCCATGGGCGAAATGGGCGAAGCGGAGGATGCCGAAGATTAGCGTGACGCCGATGGCGCCGACCGCATAGATCGAGCCCAGCACGACGCCGGCGACGATGACGTTGTTGAAAAAGAAGATGAGTTCGTTCATCGCGCGATCAGCCCCCCAGGAAGCTCTTGGCGACTTCGGGGTCGGCGATGAGCTCGGGGCCCGTGCCGGTGAAGCGGTTCTTGCCGGTGGCAAGGACGAAGCCGCGCGACGCGAAGGCCAGCGCCTGCCGCGCGTTCTGCTCGACCATCAGGATGCCGACGCCTGCCTTGTTGACCTTGACGATCTGCTCGAAGATTTCGAGCACGTAGCGCGGGCTGAGCCCGGCCGATGGTTCGTCGAGGAGCAGCAGCTTCGGCTTGCTCATCAGCGCGCGGCCCATCGCCACCATCTGGCGCTGGCCGCCCGAGAGCTCGCCCGCCGGCTGGCGGCGCTTTTCGCGCAGCACCGGGAACATCTCGTAGACCCACTCGATGGTGGGGCGGAAATCGTCGGTGCGGGTGAAGGCGCCCATCTCGAGGTTTTCCTCGACGCTCATCGAGGTGAAGACGTTCTTTTCCTGCGGCACGAAGCTCAGGCCCTTCGGCACCAGGCGGTCCGGAAGCGAGTTCTGCACTTCCTCGCCGCCGAAGACGATGGAGCCTTCGGTGACCTTGAGCAGGCCGAAGATGGCCTTGAGCGTGGTCGACTTGCCGGCGCCGTTGGGGCCGACGATGACACCGATGTCGCTCTGCTCGATCGAGATGTTGACGCCATTGAGGATGGGCGCGCCGCCATAGCCCCCGACGACGTCCGTGAGTTCCAGCAAAGGCATCAGGCGGCCTCCACCGGCGCGCCGAAATAGGCCTCGATGATCTCGGGATTGGCCCGGATCTCGGACATCGGGCCCTCGGCGATCTTTTCGCCCTGCGCCATGACGATGACCGGATCGCAGAGGCGACCGATCAGGTCCATGTCGTGCTCGATGACGAAGAAGGTGTAGCCGAGTTCCTGGTTCATGCGCTCGATATTGGCGGCGAGGTCCTGCAGCAGCGTGCGGTTGACGCCGGCCGCCACCTCGTCGAGCAGCACCACCTTGGCGTCGACCATCATGGTGCGACCGAGCTCGAGCAGCTTCTTCTGGCCACCCGACAGGTTGCCGGCGAGCTCGTGCTTGACGTGCCCGAGCTTGAGGAAATCGATGACGTCGAGCGCCTTCTGGCGGACGTGGCGCTCGGCTTCCTTCACGCTGCCGGGAGTGAACCAGGTGGTGACGAGGCTCTCGCCCGGCTGTCCCGGCGGGACCATCATCAGGTTTTCGAGCGCCGTCATGTTGGAGAATTCGTGCGCGATCTGGAAGGTGCGCAGCATACCGCGGTGAAACAGCTGATGCGGCTTCAAACCAGTGACATCCTGGCCGTCGAAGATGATCTTGCCGCTATCGGGCGTGATATTGCCGGCCACAAGGTTGAACAGCGTCGATTTACCCGCGCCGTTCGGCCCGATGAGTCCGGTGATCGAGCCGCGTTCGACCCGGAGCGAACACTTGTTGACTGCGCGCAAGCCGCCAAAGCGTTTGCTGACGTTCTGCACGTCGATGACTGCGTCGAAGGACACCCCGCCCCCGTCCTGATGATGTGCCTGTCGAATGCCGACTTGTCGGGCATCTGCGCATATGCAGGATACCCGGTCAATCGAGCCCGGACCGTGATTGGGGACGCTTCCTATAGAAACCGTCCGCTTTTGACCAGACGGTCAAATGGCGGCGAGCACTGCGTCCGCAGTTTTGTGATTGGGGGCGAACAGGATGTTGTAGAGCGTCGCGAGGCGCGTAAGCGACTTGATGTCCACGTCGTGCGGCATGGCGGTGAGCGGATCCTGGAAGAAGATCAGCGCGTCGAGCCGGCCTTCGGCGATCATCGCGCCCAGCTGCGCATCGCCGCCCAGTGGCCCGGAGAGCAGGCGGGTGACGTTGAGGCCGGTGCCGTCGTTGATGCGGCCGCCGGTAGTGCCGGTGCCCCACAGCTCGTGCTTGCTCAACGCGTCGCGGTTCTTGAGCGACCAGGCGACCAGCTCGTCCTTCTTGTCATCGTGTGCGACGAGGCCGATGCGCGCCATGGTGTAGCCCTCCCGTGTCGAGGGTTTTCTGCACGGCTCAGGCCTTGAGCGCAATGGCCTCGGCGAGGAGGATGGCGATCTCGTCCTCGGGGATGTCGTTGCCGGGGACGAGCTTGATGTAGCGCACCTGCTTGCCGTCGCCCTCGAGCAGCGGCGAACTCAGCTGCCGGCCGTGTTCGAACACCAGCGAGACGTGGTCTTCCATGGGGAAGATGGCGCAGACGAAGCCCGCGACCGGATGCCGGTAATTGACCGAGCCCCAGCCGAGCCGAGCCTTGCCCTCGAGGTCGGGGCGGACCGAGAGCAGCGTCAGCGCGAGGCGGCTCGTCAGCTGCTGCACGGGCTCGGGGAAGGAGCGGACGATGTGGAGGAGATCGGCGACCATTTCAGTCGAACGAGAGTCTGATGGTTCCATGGCTCATGTCGAGGCCCATGGGATCGATCATGGTCATGGCCTCCGACTGGGCCATCTCTTCCACCATTTTGTTGCTGGCCGCCAGTGCGTCGGCATGGGTTTGCCAGAAGACGATGTCGAGATAGCTGCCGTCGTCGCGCTCTGCGAGGTGGCGGGAGACGAAGCCGGGCTGGCGCTTCAGCCAGTCGTTGATGGCGGCGTTGGCATCGACGAAGCCCTGCGTGTCGCCCTTCTGCAGGCGGAAGGTGACGAGCTCGATGGTGTGGGGAACGACGACGGACATGACAGAAACCCTTCCCGGTTGATGCGGGAAGGGTTCTGTCACGAGTCACCTGCGTGTCAGGGTTATTTCGGGGCCGCTCAGAATTCGGCCCAGTCCTTGTCGAGCGCGGCGTTGCCGCGGCTGAGATAGGACGCCGCGGCCTGTTTCACCTTCGCCTGCAGCACCCTGATGCCGCGTGGCACTTGGGGCGACGCGGGCTCGGCCGGCCGCCCGGCGAGGGTGAAGGTGGCGACGATGCGGTCGAGTTCGCTCGCCTGCGCCTCCGTCTGCTCGATCGCGGCGTTGGTCTCTTCCACAGGGCGGCATTGTGCTGGGTCATCTCGTCGAGCTGGCGCACCGCGGTCGAGACCTCCTCGATGGCGGCGGCCTGCTCGCGCGAGTCGCGGGCGATGCCGTCCATCAGCGCATTCGAGGAACGGGCGGCGACCAGCATGGTCTCGAGGCGGGCAGCGGCGTCGGCGACGAGCCTCGTGCCGTTCTTCACCTCGGTACCCGACTGTTCGATCAGCCCCTTCACTTCGCTCGAGGCCTGTGCCGCCGATTGGGCGAGGCGGCGGACTTCGACGGCGACCACGGCAAAGCGCTTGCC
>JAEYTN010000131.1 GCA_023433985.1 Pseudomonadota bacterium
CTTTGACGGCTTCGGCGACGTCCACATCCTCATCAACAATGCCGGCGGCGCCGCCTACGCCACGGTCGCCGGCACCGACCCGACAGCCTGGCAGTCGGAGGTGAACGCCAACCTCAACGGCGCCTATTCCTGCGCCTACGCCGTGCTGCCGCAGATGGTCGCCCGTCGCTCGGGGTCCATCGTCAATGTCGGCTCGGTCAACGGCCTCCACGCCCTCGGCCACCCCGCCTACAGCGCGGGCAAGGCCGGCATGATCGCCATGACCAAGGCCATCGCGCTCGAATACGGCCGCCACAATGTCCGCTGCAACATCGTGCTCCCCGGCACCGTCCGCACCCCGGTCTGGGACGACCGCAAGGCCAAGGACCCCAACGTCCTCAAGACCCTCGAGCGCTGGTACCCCCTCGGCCGCATCGTCGAGCCGGACGAAGTCGCCCGCGTCATCGCCTTCCTCGCCTCCGACGCCGCCAGCGCCGTCACCGGCGCCGCCCTCCCCGTCGACTGCGGCCTCATGGCCGGCAACATCGTCATGACGAGAGAGCTGACGCTCGAGGATTTCTAGGGCTGTCTTGAGACGCCGAGGTCTCCAGGGTCCTCCCCCGCGAAGCGGGGGAGGGAGACCAGCGTAGCTGGTGGAGGGGGCGGTCCGCCCCCCTGCCCTCAGTGCAAGTGCTCGTGCCCGTAATGCCCCATGATGAACGGCTCCTCGAACGGCCGCCGCCCCACTTCCATCTCCTTGCCGCCCAGGTACACCGCCTCGGGCTGCAGCAGCCGCGTACCCTGCCGCTTCTCGCCGACCACGTCCTCGAACATGAAGTCCGACTGCACCTCGCGCAGCACCGTGATGTCCGCCGGCGCGCCGACGCCGAGCTGCCCGAGCTCCGGCCGCCGGATCGCCAGCGCCGGCCGGCTCGTCGACATGCCGATCACCTGCTCCAGCGTCAGCCCCGAATTGTAGAGCTTGCTCATCACGTGCAACAGGTCGAAGCCCGGCCCCTCCACCGCGATCACATGCACATCCGACGAGATGAGGTCGGGCGCAAAGCCCGCCCCGAGCGCCTTTTCCGCCGTGTCGTAGCCGAACGCGCCCATGCCGTGCGCGATGTCGAACAGCACGCCGCGCTCCCGCGCCGCCACGATCTGCGGCAGGATCTTGCCGTCGTTCCCGATCGCCGAGTTCGGCTCCGGCCGGTAGCAGTGGGTCAGGATGTCGCCCGGTCGCAGCATGTCCACCACGTCGGCATAGCTCGGCGGCGGGTGCCCGATATGCGTCATCAGCGGCAGGTCGACGGCGTTCGCCGCTTCGAGCGCCAGCTCCAGCGCCCCGAGTCCCAGGTCGCCCGTGACGATGCCGCCGATGCGCACCTTCACCCCGACGATCCGGTCGCGATTCTCCTCGATCATCTCGACGCAGCGATGCACCGGCAGCATCGCGCGCGCCGTCGCCTCGCCGATCGACACGTCCTTGTCGAACCCGAAAATCCCGGGGAACGAGATATTGAGGAACGCAAAGATCCGGTACGGCGAATGCGCCATCACGTAGTCGCGGAAGCCCGGATAGTTGCCCGCCCCGGCGCTGCCGGCATCCACCAGCGTGGTCGTGCCCGCGCGCCGCGAGATCATCCCCGGGTCCACGCTCAGCGACGTCGCCTTGTGGTAGACATGCGTGTGAATATCGATCAGCCCCGGCGCCACGATCAGCCCGGCGACGTTCTTCACCTTGCGCGCCGAGGCCGCCAGCCCCTGCCCCACCGCGGCGATCTTGCCGCCGGCGATCGCCACGTCGTTCACCCCATCGACGCCGTTGCGCTCGTCGATCACCCGGCCGCCCGTAAGCACCAGGTCATAGGCTGTCGTCATAACCAGAATTCTCCTATTGCCCCGACCTGGTTTGGGGCAGATCGGGCGAAACCACCCCTGTCAGCTAGCATGCGCCGGTCAGCCCTGCGACAGGAAACCGACCGCCTCGCGTACCACGTCGTGCGCCGGCCGCCGCGACCCGTCCGGCAGCACCATCCGCACGCGCTGCACCGTATGGTCGTTGTAGAGGCTGACCATGAAATCCTCGACCTTGAGCGTGCCGTAATCCGCCAGCGGCACCTCCACCGCTTCGGTCAGCAGCCGCACCTCGCCCCGCACCAGCGCAAAGCACAGCCCCAGCGCCTCCGACTGCGCCGCGAGCCCCGCTCGGAACGCGAGGATGTCGTCCGTCCCGTCCTGTTCGCCGAACAGCCGGTCGGCATAGGCGTCCGCCAGCATCGCCGCCAGCATGAGCTTCTTGGCCGAGAGCGGCGCCGCCTGCGCCGCCTCCCATGCCTCGACCAGATAGTCGAGGTGCCGCCTGAGCTTAGCCGAGGTGCTTATGGAAGAACTCGAGCGTACGCACCGAGGCCTTCTTGCACGAGGCCTCGTTGAAATTGCTGGGCCGGTCCGCATTGCAGAAGCCGTGCTGCCCGTCATAGACGTAGATGTCGGCGCTCGGGTGCCGCGCCTTCAGCTGCTCGATCTGCTCGAGCGGAATGCCGGTGTCCTTGTCGCCGAAATGCATCTCGGTCGGCACCTGCGGCTCGAGGTCGATGTAGTTG
>JAEYTN010000147.1 GCA_023433985.1 Pseudomonadota bacterium
TGGCGCGGCACGATCGCCCGGCGGTTCGAAGTGACAGCCAGCCGTACATTCGCTGGCCGCGCCTCTACGCCGCCGTCGAGCCACGAGCGCAAGTGCCGCGGGCCGGTGGCATCGCCGGGCGCGAAGCCGAGATCGTCGACGAACACCACGAAGCGTCGATCGACGGGCCCGAGCGCGGCGAAGAGCGCCGAAAGCGACGCCACGGCGTCCGTCGCGACCTGCACAAGCGCGATCCGTCCCGGCTCGACCTGCTGCGCCGCGAGCACTGCGGAGCGGACCAGCGCTGACTTGCCCATCCCGCGCGCGCCCCATAGCAGCATGTCGTGCGCCGCGTGGCCCCGCGCATGGCGCAGAACGTTCTCTGCGGCGGCGGCCTTCTGGCGATCGATACCGCGCAAAAGCTCCAGGCGCGGTGCCTCGAGCCGCTTGACCGGGCGCGCGTGCGTGCCTTCCCAGACGTAGGCCGGGGTGGAACTCCAGTCGGTGCTGGCTTGGTCTTTCATCGCACGCTGGACTATAGCGCGCCGCGATGGGCGGCAAGGCACCCGAAAGGCTGGCGGCGGACGCGGACGGGATCGCTCGTGCCGCCGAGTTGTTGCGCGCCGGACGGCTCGTCGCGGTGCCGACCGAGACGGTATACGGCCTCGCGGCCCGTGCCGACAGCGAAGCGGCGGTGGCGGAGATCTTCCGGGCCAAGGGCCGACCCGATTTCAATCCCCTCATCGTCCATGTCGCCTCGCTCGAACAGGCGCGGACACTGGCGGGCTTCGATGCGCGCGCGGAGGCGCTCGCCGCGCGCTTCTGGCCTGGCCCGCTCACGCTCGTGCTCCGCGCTCGGCGAGACAACGCGGTGGTTCCGGCGGTGACGGCGGGGCTCGATACCGTCGCGCTGCGAATGCCCGACCATCCCGCGATGCGCCGCCTTCTGGACCTCGTCGGCGTGCCGCTCGCCGCTCCCTCGGCCAACCGCAGCGGCGCGATCAGTCCGACCACGCCCGAGCATGTCGCCCGGTCGCTCGGGCCCGCGGTCGCGGCCATCCTCGATGGCGGCGCCTGCACGCGCGGGGTCGAATCGACCATCGTGGCGTTGCGCGAGGGCGGCGGCTGGCACCTGCTTCGTCCCGGTCCAATCCCGCAGGAGGATCTGGCCCGCGTGCTCGGTGAGCCGTCCAGCCTGGGCGATGTCCGGATCGAGGCCCCCGGCCAGCTCACGCAACACTATTCTCCCGGCAAGCCGCTGCGGCTCGGTGCCGCTCGGCCCGATGCGGACGAATTCATGATCGGGTTCGGCGCGATACCGGGCGATTGCTCACTGTCGGAGGCCGGCGACACCGCCCAGGCGGCCGCTCGACTCTATGCCTGTCTCCACGAAGGCGCTGCGTCGGCTAAACCGCGTATCGCCGTCGCGCCACTGCCGGCCGAAGGAATCGGCGCCGCGCTCAACGACCGGCTTAGGCGCGCCGCGGCCTAGTCGCGCGCCGGCTCCACCGGAACCGACGGCAGCAGCACCTGCATTTCGGCGTAAGTCTGCCGAGCGTGGTCGCAGGCGCGGCGATCGCCGTCGCTGCAGTCATCGAGCTGCTCTTGATAATCGCGTTGCAGGCGCCCTAGCCGTTCCTCGCGCTCGCGGATTTCGCGGCCGCGCTTCTGGTCGGCCTCGGACTGGCTGGTGGTGGCCATGTCCACGCCCTTGCTCGCGACCTTGACCGGCAGCGTCACGACGTCAACCGCCGTCTTCGCGAGGCACCCCTGCAGGGAGATCGCCGCAACTCCCGCCGCGATCATTCGTCGTGCGTAACCCATCGGCCGTACTCCTCGCGAATAGCCGTACCTATGGCACGATTGCATTCGGGTGAACCAGCCGGCGCTGATTCCGACGCTCGGATGCCCCCTCCCATCGCTGGAAATATCGGAAAAGACCCTAGGGACGAGGCCCGCGCATTAGCTCGCATCGCCTCCGCCACCCGCGCAGCGCACGTTACCGCTGCCCATGCGCGAGACCGAGCAGCGCGCCGGCCCGGAGATGTCGGCGTCGCCGCTCCCCATGATCGAGATGTCGGCTTCCTCCTGAACCGTCAGCGCCACATCGCCCGAGCCGGCGATGGAAACCTCCGCAGTCTCGACCGAGAGCTTGTCGGCTTGCACTTCGCCCGAGCCTCCGATCGAGACATTGGCCTCTCGAGCCGTTCCGGCAGCGACAACGTTGCCCGAACCACCGATCCTGAAATTGGCCTCGTCGACCGCGAGCGCAGCGATCGCCAGCGTGGCCGATCCGGCAATGTTGGCGGAGAAGTCATCGCCTTCGACGCGATCGACGGTGACGTTGCCCGATCCGGCGACCGATAGCTGTTGGAGCCGGGGCATCGTCACATGAAACTTGGCCGAGGACAGGCGGTCCCAGTCGAAGCCCAAGCCATAGTCCCCCTTTGGCCGAATGATGAGCTCCCCGTCGTCGACCACGACTTCGAGTAGACCGAGCGCCTCGGGCGACCCTTCCGAGCGGACCTGGTACGCATCGCCTCGGGTGATCACGATGTCTTGCGGTCCGACCGTCGAAATTTCCTCGAAGCTTTCGACCTCGTAGGTTTGCGGCGCCGCGGCCACCATCAGCGGCGCGGGGCCGTCGTCCTCCGCCAGGATCAGCGCGGCGCCACCGGCAGCGAGCGCGCCTACTCCGACCGCCAGGGCGATCTCGCGCTTGCGCAGCTTGGGCCGGGCCGTGGGCATGGCGCGACCCTAGCCCTGCGAAACGGACGCAACAAGCCGGACGCATGCGTCGGCAACGGGAGCGATGCGGCGTTCGCGCACGTCCCCGCCGTTAATGGGTCGAGTCCTTCTCGCGTTCGCAGGTAACCGTGCCCGAGCCCATCGAGTGGACCGTGCACCGCGCCGAGCCGCGCACGATCACATTCCCCGATCCCATCAGGCGCGCCGTCACCTCTCCATTGCAGGTGAAGATCGCGTCCCCTGAGCCGGCGATATGCACGGCCGCCTTCTCCACCGTCAGGCCTTCGCCGTCGCAGCTGCCGCTACCGGCGATCGAAAGATCGAGCGCGCCCGCCTTGCCGTCGATCGCGAGCCGACCGCTGCCGGCGACGCTCACCTTGAGGCGCCCACCGTCGACATCGGCGACTTCAAGCCTGCCGCTGCCGGCCACCGATATCTTGCCGTCGCGCGCGAGCTTGGCCGCAGTCACACTCCCCGAGCCGGCCAACACCAGCTTGCGCGGCGCGGGTAGCGTGAGGCGCACGACCGTGGTCGAGTTGCCGCCGCTCACGCCGAGCTTTCCCTCGTGAAGCGAGAACAGCACGTCGTTGCTCGCC
>JAEYTN010000167.1 GCA_023433985.1 Pseudomonadota bacterium
GCTTGTCAACCCCGACTACGCCTCGCAGGCGGGCAAGACGGCCGAGCACGTGGTCAACTCATTCTGGCCCGCCACCTGGGCGACCGGCCTCTGGTGGCTGCTGCTGTTCAGCGTCGGCTTGGCGTTCATTGGTCTCACCCCCCGGATGGTCGAGGGCATGCGTACGACGTCGAAGACAAAGCCTTTCCGCAGCCTTGGGATCGGTTTCCTCGCCTTCGCTACGGTTGTTGGCTTGGTCCCCATCTCGGCCATCACGCTGATCGGTCTGCTGGTGACGCCGTTGTTCGTGCTGCTTGCGGTGGTGATGGGCATCCTTGCCTATCTGGCCGGCGTCTATCTGTTCGGAGACCGGCTCATCGGCACGCTCACTCCGATCGACACCCTGCCCAAGCGGACAATGGTGCTGGCGCTGTCGATCATTGCTGCCGGGCTCCTGGTCATGCTGCCCGTGGTCGGATGGCTCGTCACCCTGCTGCTCGTCGCCTTCGGCTACGGCGCCATTGCCCTAATGATCCTGGGTCGCGGCTCCAGGCAGGCTCCCGACAAATCCCTTTCGGCCGAAGTCCCACAAGCGGTCTAGCAATCCGGGTGGCGGCGCCTGGCGCTGCCACCTTTCTCGCTCAACAAGGAGTTCCGTCGTGTCGTTTCATGTTTGCGTGTGGCTCGACCACACGAGTGCAAAGCTCTTCCAGATTGGTGCTCACGGTGTTGAGCCAACCGTCCTCGACGACAGCCGCCCACCCCACCACATCCATCGCAGCGCAGACCATGTGGGTCTGGGCAAGGTAGCCATGGACCCGCAGATGCTGGCCGCTATCGGCACCCAACTTGAAGACGCGGGCGCCATTCTGCTGGCCGGCCCCGGACAGGCCAAGTTCGAACTGGAGAACTACCTCCAACTGCATTTCCCTGCGCTCGCGACCCGCGTCTGGGGCGTCGAGACGAGCGACCATCCGACGGATCCCCAGATCGTCGCCTGGGCGAGGGACTGGTTCAAGGCGCAGGACCGGATGCATCAGGCATCAGGCAGGGCTGCTACGTGACCTTGGGCTCGCACTCCATCTGGGTGCTTGCAGGAGCGATACTCCTCGTGGTCCTGGCCTGGGCGCTGCTGCGGAACGCCGACTTTGAGCGGGGAATTGTGGCCGACATCGCCCAAGTGGAGCAGGCCACCGCTGCTGGAGCTGTTCCCCTGCTGCCGCAGATCGTCGCGGACTTCGCGCTCCGTGCAGGTGCGGTGTACGGCAGGACCAGGCCTATCCACCTTGAGCACCGAGCCACGCTCACAGTCGACCGGGTCCGTTCACCGATTCGTATCGATGCGGAGCAATGGCTGTCGCCGACTAGATCTGCCATCGCCTGGGTCGGGCGTGGCGGAATGTTCGGACTTCCCGTTACGGTCGTTGACAGCT
This sequence comes from Pseudomonadota bacterium, assembly GCA_023433985.1. Lineage (GTDB taxonomy): Bacteria > Pseudomonadota > Alphaproteobacteria > Rhizobiales > Devosiaceae > Devosia_A. The sequence goes on from JAEYTN010000167.1 coordinate 1,413, forward strand.
TCGTGGGCGGCACGGGGCGACTCGAGGCTCGAGTGATCGGGCTGATCAAAGTGGCAGGTGGCAGCGGCCCGGACTTCGACAAGGGCGAACTGCAGCGCTACCTTTCAGAGCTTCCGGTTCACCCCGACGCCATCCTCAACAACGACTCCCTGCAGTGGCGCCAGATCGACGAGCGCACGGTCCACGTGACTGCGCAATCGAGCACGGGAGCTGCCAGCGCAACGTTCACGTTCGATGCTGCAGGTGACATAGTTGGCATGCTGGCGTCGGATCGGCCGATGTCAGTTGCTGGAGGTACGGTGCCGACGAGATGGCGGGGTAGCTATAGCAACTATCGTACCATGGGGAGATACCGGATTCCGACACATGGGGAAGTGGGCTGGGAACTGCCCGACGGCCTCTTCACATACTGGCGCGGCGATATCGTGCTGTATGACGGCAGGCGCTAGAGCAACAGGCGCTAGGTCCGCGAGCTGCGGGGGGACACCAGCGATCACGCCCTCGGCGCGGCCGCGAGTGACTCGCCGACATAGATCGGCTTGCCGGTGAGCTTGAACAGCTCTTCGGTATCCGCAAGCCGGCACAGTTGGGTGGCCTCCCCGGTCACTGCCGATGCTGCCGCGGCCACGCCGTACCGATTGGCCGCCTCGAGCGACCAACCGCGTGACAGCGCAAGGGTCAAGGCGGCGACGTAGCTGTCTCCCGCCCCCACCATGCTCCTGACCTGCACCCTGGGCGGCGAGATCGAGAACTGGCCGTCCGCGGTGGTCACGAGCGAGCCCTGTTCGCCCAGTCCGATCACCACCACGTCGGCCACGTGGCGACGCACAAGGATTCTTGCCAGATCGCCGACAGGTGCATTGCGCTCGGTTTCTTCGGCAAGCTCCCTCGCCTCGATCTCGTTCAGGCGGATGAGGTACGGGCGGCCCGCAAGCCCCTCCCGCAGAGCGGCCCCGTGCGTATCCAGTATCAGCCTCGCCCCACGCCAGCGCGCGGTAGTGCCCAACCTGGCATAGAAGTCGTTGCCTATGCCCGGCAGCAAGCTGCCGCTGGCGACGACGTAGCGGGTGCCCTCATCGATGAGCCGGCCGAGTTCCGCAAGCATGTGCTCCCCTGTCTCACGCGACTGGTCCGGCCCGGGCAATACGAACCGGTAGTGGAGGCCAGTCGCCTCCTCCATGACGGTTAGTGACGAGCGTGTTTCTCCCTGTAAGGGAAACTCGGAATAATCCACGCCGGCGTGGCGCAAGATCTCTGCGAAGAGCCGACCCGTGTTGCCGCCCAGGGCGACGAAGGCGCGGCTTTCGCCCCCTAGCTCCTTGATGGCGCGTGAGACATTCGCGCCGCCACCGCCGGCGTCTGTAACGGGAGGACCGCACCGGAGTTTCCGCTGTGGCTCGAGCTTCGCGGTGGAGGTCGTTACGTCAAGAGCAGGATTGACGGTCACTGTCAGGATCGAGCCCATCAGAACGGCTCCTCCACGGTGCCGGCAAGGTAGGCGTCGGCTATGTCCCCCAGCATGGTCAGTGCCTCTACCTTGGGCCGCTGGAAACTGTTGCGGCCGATGATGCTTCCGCCGCCTCCACCAAGGGCAATGGCCCTCACCTCGGCGTAGATCGCGTCGAGCGACTTGGCTGGCCCGCCCGAGAAGAGCACAATTCGCCGTCCACACAGCGCTGACTCCACCACATGCCGGACACGCTCCTGCAGCTTGCTGAAATCACGCCCCAGCATTTCGTACGCGGGCTTCGAACCATCGAGCTCGATCCGTTCAGTCGGCGGTTTCACCTTTATGATGTGAGCGCCCAGCAATGCGGCCATGTGCGCGCCATAGCTGATCACATCCAGTGCCGTTTCGCCCTCTTTGCTGATGGCACCTCCGCGTGGATAGGCCCAGAGCATCACGGGCAGCCCCACTTCCCTGGCCCTCGCTATGCCTTCCCTGATCTCCTCGAACATCTCGTACTGGAAATCGGAGCCAGGGTAGATCGTGTAGCCGATAGCGCTGCAGCCGAGTTCAAGGGCATCCTTCACCGTTGCGGTGATTGCCTGGTCCTTCGTGGATGTCAGATTGTTGGAATGGTTGGCCTTAAGGATAAGCGGGATCGCACCTGCAAACTGGTCAGCACAGGTCGCGAGAAACCCGAGCGGTGCAGCCAGGGCACTGACTTGGGCGGCGATGCCCAGTTCGAAGTGGTACCTCGGATCGAAGGCTTCGGGGTTGACGGCAAAGCTGCGAGCCGGACCGTGTTCGAATCCCTGATCCACCGGCAACACCAGGAGCTTGCCCGATCCAGCCGTGCGCCCGCTCATCAGCATCCTGGCCAAGTGGGCCTTCACGCCCGGGCGCTCGCCATCGTAACGGTCGAGTACGCTTTTTACCTGCCGCGTGAGGTACATCACGCTAGCTCACGAAGCCGAGGCCCGGCGGGGCGCCGAACGCGATGGTAGGGATCGCCCCGAAGCAAGAGCAGCGCCACGCATGGCAGCGTCGGCGGCCATCTTGATGACGCGAACAGGGACGTCGCGCAGGTAGTCAGCCCGGCGCCCTACTCCAAGATAGCCCTCTTCGAAATGACCGGTCTGCAGTGCGGGAACGATGTTGGCTGGCAGCCCACCTCCCAAATAG
>JAEYTN010000187.1 GCA_023433985.1 Pseudomonadota bacterium
GGGTACCAAGGCGCAGTCAGGCGCGACCTTCAGGCCGGCCGACAATGCCCGCGTTGCCTACCGTGGTGCGATGGGGGGCTGGGACCAGATGCGGGCCCGCCTCGACGGCGACGAAGACGGCCGGGCCATGCTGTTCTTTTTCGAGACGTGCACCCACGCCATTCGGACGATCCCCGCTCTGCAGCACGACCCCGACCGGCCGGAAGACCTGAACACCCACATGGAGGACCACGTGGGGGATGAAGTCCGCTACGGCTGCATGAGCCGCCCCTACGTGCGCAACGTCGCTCCGCCGAAGAAGCCGCCGCAGCCACCTGGCACGGTCGTTCTGCCCGGCCCGCCCACAGCCAGTTCCAAGAAGAGGACGAACATTTGATGGCTGAGGACATGGCCACCGCCGACTCCGCTTCGGAGCAGCAGCGCGACGATCCCCGTAAGGCCGCCGCCTGGCTGGACATGATCGCCGATGCCGAGAAGCAGTTCGCCCGCTACCAGGAGAGCTGCGACAAGGTGGAAAAGCTCTACGCTGACACCGAGAAGCGTAGCGAGACGGCCGACCGTGAGTTTCAGATCTTCTGGGCCAACCTCGAGGTGCTGAAGCCGTCGATCTACAGCAGGCCGCCCGTGCCGGTAGTGGTGCCTCGATTCCAGAACCGCACCGAGCTGTATCGCCGCGGCGCTGAGATGCTGGAACGGTGCCTCGTTTCGTCCTTCGACGCCGACGATATCGACGCCACCATGAAGCTGGCGCGCGATGACCTCGCCATGAATGCCCGCGGGGTGATCTGGTGCCGGTATGAGAGCACGACCGAAGAGGTAGAGGCTGGTGTCGGCGCAGACGGCGCCCCGATTGTGCTAACCCGAGTGGTTTCGGAGATCGTCCGCAAGGAACATGTCGACCGCCGCGACTTCCTGCACGACCCTGCCCGCAAGTGGTCGGAGGTGACATGGGTTGCCCGCCGCTCCTGGCTGACCCGTGAACAGGGTCTGAAGCGCTTCGGCGAAATCTTCGCCAAGGCCGAGATCAAGCAGCGCGACGACGAGCAGAACACCGACGCGAAGGCGCGCAAGGCTCCGGTATGGGAGCTGTGGGACAAGACGAACAACTGCGTCGTGTGGGTGTCGCCGGGCATGGAAGACGTGCTCGACTACTCCGACCCGTTCCTGAAGCTCGAGGGCTTCTTCCCCTGCCCGCGCCCCGCCTATGGCACGCTCCGCCCGCGCACGCTGAAGCCGGTTCCGGACCTCCGGCAGTACCAGGACCAGATCGACGAGGTGAACGAGCTAACCGCCCGCATCTCCACGCTGGCGGAAAGCCTGAGGCTCAAGGGCTTCTACCCTGGCGGCGCCTCCGATATCGGCGAGGCAGTCGAGGCGGTGCTGAAGGACACCGACAACCGCGCCATCTTGGTGCCGATTTCGAACCTCGCCATGTTCGGCCAGAGCGGCGGCAGCCTGAAAGACGCCATCGTCTGGATACCAGTCACCGAGGTTGCGACGGTGATCAAGGAACTGGTCGCGCTGCGCCGGCAGATGATCGACGATATCTACCAGATCACCGGCATCAGCGACATTATGCGCGGCACCACGCAGGCCAGCGAGACGCTGGGCGCGCAGCAGCTCAAGAGCCAGTATGGCTCAATCCGCATCCGTGATCGGCAGGAAGAGCTGGTGCGCCTCGCCCGCGACCTGACGCGCATCGAAGCCGAGATCATGGCGGAGAATTTTGCGCCGCAGACACTCCGCGACATGGCGCAGATGACCGAGCTGCCGGCCGACGAGGAAATCGCTCAGCAGATCAGCCAGATCACCGCTATGGTGCAGCAGAAGGCGGCTGACCCTATCATCGTAGAGCAGGCGCGCGCCAACCCTCAGGCGGCACAGCAGGCGCTGCAGCAGGCCGAGGCGATGGTGCAGCAACTCGAGGCGACCGTCACCCTGGGCAAGGTGGTAGCGTTCCTCCGTGAACAGCGTATCCGACCCTTTGCGCTCGATATCGAAACCGACTCGACGATCCAGCCCGACGAGAACGCCGCCAAGCAGCGCGCCACCGAGTTCGTTACCGCGGTAGGCGGGTATATGGGGCAAGCCCTACCGCTGGTGCAGCAGGTGCCGCAGTCGGCTCCGATGGTGGCTGAGTTCCTGAAGTACGTGGCAAGCCAGTTCCGCGCCGGCCGGGAGCTGCAGGGCACGATCGACGACTTCGCCGACCAGATCAAACAGGCGGCAGGCCAGCAGCAGGGGCCCTCGCCGGAGCAGGAAGCCGAAGCCAAGCGCATTGAGGCCGACGTCGCTGCCGACCAGCGCAAGGCCGAACTTGAAGCGCAGAAAGGCGAACGCGAAGTGGCGCTCAAGGATCGTGACCTCGAGATCAAGAACGTCGACCTGGCCATCACGCGGGCCAAGCTCGGCGAAAGCGTGCTGGCCATGACGCAGCCGCAAATGGGCGAAGACGGACAAGTTGTCCGACCTGGCCTCGACATGGCGCAGATCGTCGAAGCACTCAACGCCACGGCGCCGGGTGTAGCTGCCAAGGGCGACGACGAGCTGGTCGGCATGGTGATGGCTGGGCAGGAAGCCCTCTCGGAGGCGATGAGGCAGCTCGCCGCGCTGCTTCAGGCGCCCAAGCGCCTTGTCCGCGACCAGAACGGGCGTCCGGTAGGCGTCGAGATCGTGACGGGGAACTGAGTTGGACGGTCAGTTCTCCCCCGGCCAGAACATTCAGATGGTGGATAGGGGCGCACAGGCTCCGCCCAGCAGTGGCGGTGGCGGCGGCATCTCGTTCAACATGACGGCGGGGCCGGGCGAGGAATTTGCCCCGGGATACTACTCTGAACCAAATCCCATCTCATTTCCCGCTGGTGGCAGCATTGATGCGGAACCAATACCGGGGCACTCAATAGGATGGTGCGGAGCCCTGGGCGCGGCCTACGGCTTTCCGACAATCTACTTCCGCGGGGACTGCCTGGCGACTGTAACCGGCCTCTCCTTGTACGTTGACGGGGTGGTGCAGCCAAGTACGGCGGTGCCGGGGTGGTCGTACGATGCTGGCGACGACGCGACCCTTCTCATCATCGACGGCACCGGCCCCGCCTTCGTCGACGGCATTTCGTATTTCATCGAAATCAAGTAGCGGGGTGTGACCGAGTGAGACGCTTCACTACCGGCACGACGGACCAGTACATTTACTTCGTGGCCGTCGACAGCACGGACCTGAAGACCCGCGAAACGGGGCTATCGAGCTTCACCGTCTATCGGGCGCGGAACGGGGGCAGCGCCACGGCCTACACCACGCCGACGATTGCGGAAGTGTCATCGGCCAACATGCCGGGCGTCTACTCCTTGCTGCTGGACGAAGACATGACCATCGGCTCGGGCAATGACAGCGAGGAAGTGGTGCTGCATATCACCCAAGCCTCAATGGCCCCGGTGACGCTGGTCTATGAGCTGTATCGCCGCGCCGTGAGCGATGGGCAGACGCTGACGGTTTCGAGCGGCAACGGCAATGCAGCCGTGCAGTCGGTGGCGACAGGGGCTATCACCGCTGGCGCAATTGCGGCCGATGCGATTGGCGCATCCGAGCTGGCAACCGATGCGGTCACGGAGATCACCAACGCGGTGTGGGCCGCCGCAGCCCGTACCCTGACCGCCAACACGAACCTGAACGACCTGAACGCCGCCGGCATCCGCGCTGCGGTAGGCCTCGCGAGCGCCAATCTGGACACACAGATCGGCACGCTAGCGACTGCTTCCAGCCTGTCCACCGTGGCGGGGTATATCGACACCGAAGTCGCGGCCATCAAAGCCAAGACCGACAACCTGCCTTCCGACCCGGCCGACGCCAGCGACATTGCGGCGGCCTTCGGGACGGTCAACAGCACGCTGAGCACCATTGCCGGGTACATCGACACTGAGGTCGGCGCGATCAAGGCTAAGACGGACAGCCTCACGTTCACCGTAACCGGTCAGGTCGACGCCAACGTCGCAAGCGTCAACTCCGTGGCTGTTGGTGGCGCTGGTACCGAAGGTAGCCCGTGGGGGCCCGCGTAAGTGGCCGGCACATGGGGGTCTACGTGGGGAGCGTCCTGGGGCAGTAGCTGGGGCTCCGCCGCTGCGGTTGTTCCGATCGCCGCAACACGCAGGTTCGGCGCGATCAGCCCCGACCTGGCGCGGCAGCTCGACCGGGATGCCGAAGAGCGTGAGCAGGCGCGGCTCGATAGCCAGCAACTGCTGCGCGACGCCATCGACAAGGCCTTCAAGGTCGCCAACGGCGAATGGGTCGAGGAAGCGGAGCCGCTACCCCTCGTCGAGGCCTTGGCCATGGAAGAGACGCTGCCCGGCTTCGACGACATGCGCGCCGCGATGGATCAGGCGGCGCTGGTTCAGGCACAGCTCGACGAAGAAGCCCTAGAGCTTCTGCTACTCGCTGCTTAACAGAGGGGCGCCGATGGCTGGTTATCCCGTAGTCTTTGTCGATAGCGGTGGCCTGCCGGTCACCTATTCCAGCGACGGCAACGGCTGGCCTATCGAGGAAGCGGCATCGGGGCTCCCGGTCACGGAAGTGGCATCGGGGGGGCTCCCCGTAACAGAGGGCGTGCGCGTCGTCACGCCGTTGCAGTTCGGCGCCACCGGCAGCATGGATGATGATGATAGTGCGGCCATCCAGGCGGCACTCGACAGTGGCCATCGCGTCCTGATCGACCGGTTTTACCGGCACCTCAACGACATCATCTGGCCGGCGTACGCCACGGTGCAGTTCTACGGGGAGCCGGAGCAGGTTGGCTTCGTGGCCGATATGGGCACGGGGTTGTCGCATCAAATCGGCGGTGGCGTTCGCATCTACGGCCGGGGCACGGTGAAGTCGCTGGCATACCCCGCTTCGGCCTTGGCGAACGACGAAAACTGGGACATCTACTGCCGCGGCATCCGGCTGACGGGCGGCGATGTCTACATCCAAGGCCTTTGCATGGAAGACCTTGCCGGTGGGCTTGATGCTGCTGACCAGTCCGGCATCCAAGTCGACTACCTTCGCGGGGAACGCATCCGCACCCGCTACGGGTGGGGCGCGGTGTTTCATGCCGCCGGATCGTTGGGCGGGACCATCGAGATGGCAGAGGCAGTCGACTGCGATCGCTTTCTGGAGCCTGAGGACGGATCGAAGCACTGGACGTTCAACGGTGGCTCAGGCCTCCGTATTTACCCTCCCGGCTACACCGGGCAGCCTGCCGATGGATCAGGCGCAACGGACCTCAACATCGGGTCGTACCCTCTCAGCGCGCACTCGCACCCAGGCACCGGAGCCTGCGAGGACATCGTCTATCGCAACTTCCTTATCGAGCAGAGCCTGGGCGCCATTCGCACGGAACGCTCGGGCGGCAGCGATGCCAACGATCTGCCCAGGGACATCACCTTCGACACCATCGAAGTTAAGAGCCCCAAGCGGGTGAACCGGTCCGCGTTCGGAGGCAACGCCGCCATCAACTTCACGCCGGTGCACCTGCAGGGCGTGGGCCAGGTGGTGAAGAACTGCCGCCTGACCGGCACCGGGGAGTCGCAGCTCGGCAGGATCATTCACACGCTTGGCGGTAGCGACGATACGCTGATCGACAACTTCATCGCAGACGCCGACTCCTATCACGGCAGGTTCGCCCAGTTCGCCGGGGTCAACTCGACGCTGCGGAATTCCACCATCGGGCGCCAGGCGGGATCGAGCACGGCGGTGCTGATCGACGTGGACGCGAACGGAGCAAAAATCCTGAACAACCAGCTGAACGGGCCGCGCTACCACAGCGTCCTGTACGATTTTGCCAGCGGCACGTCGGGCTGCGAGCGGAAGGGCAACAGCTACACGCCGCCGCCGTCGAACCCGCCCTCAGCGATCGTCAATTACAACGGCACGACGGTCGACGAGACGGGCGGGAACGACGACGCTTAACGTACCAGTTGGGACGCCTCGTGGGCCAGTTCCATCGCATGCCGAACTATCATTTGGGCGATCTGGCCAAGGTCAGTGTTGTTGATCGGTTGCCCCCGATGAGTGGAGGGAACGGGGTATAGGACCCCACGGTTTCTCACCGGCACAAGCGTCATGTACTCGATGCTGACCACGTCATCGAAGGGAACGGTCGAACCGTCGTCGCTATAGACTGCGTCGAGGGTCACGGTTTTGCCGTCCGCGCCGAGGGCAAAGGAGTTTACATGCATACCCCGCCCCCGAGCCGCCAGGGAGACCGAGAAGGCAGTCTCTGTCACCTCGCCCAGTCCGTGCTCGTCGACATGGCGAGCTTGGTTCAGATAGCGGAGAAGTTCGTCGGTACGTCGCTCGTGCAGCTTCGCTTCGGCCCAGGCAGTTGATTTCGCGTTCCCTTTTGCCCCTGCGAGCAGCTTATTGTAGAGCCGCTGCAGGCCATTGAGTATGCGAAGCCAGTGTCTGGTTGCAGTGCGGCTGTCCGTGGCGACGACGAACTCTTGGGCGGCGCGCTGAATATCATCTAGCTCCTCAAGGGAGCGTTCGTAGAGGCGGCTATCCATGTCGGCGATCCCCGTGAAGGGGGCGATTGTCGCAGGCCGCGGTAGAGGTGGGTAGCCCCCACACCCTTCGATCATTCGAGTTCGGGAAGCCCAGCGAACAAGGGTTTCCAGTAGCGCAGTCCAAACGAGTAACCCCGAAAGACCCACAGGCGTTCGCGCCGGTTGAAGCTCTTAGGGACTGCCTTCCCGATACCAGGAGCAGCCGATGAACGCCGTTGAGATGTTGATTTATATGCTGGCCGCGCACGCGCTTTGCGACTACGCGCTTCAGGGGGATTGGCTGAGCAAGGCGAAGAACCCGAAGCTTGACCTCGTGCCTGGCGAGGCCATCTGGCCCCTGGCCCTCGGCAGCCATGCCATCATCCAGGCTGTGGCGGTTCATCTGGTTACGGGCAGCTGGGTGCTGGCCGGCATTGAGTTCGCGGCTCACTACGCGATCGACTACAGCAAGTGCTCCGGGCGGTTCGGCTACAACGTCGACCAGTACCTGCACATCGGTTGCAAGGTCTTATACTTCGGCGCGTTACTCGCCTTCGGGCCGCTGCCGTAACCACCACGCCCTTCGATCAAAAGAGCGTCAGCAGGGTTGACCCGCCCCGCTGACGCACCTGCTTTTCAGAGCACGTCGAACTCGATGCCGTTGAAGCGGTCGGCCACCAGGCGGGCGGCGTTGCGGACGTGAACATAGGTGCCCATGAACACGTCCACCGACTTCCACGAACCGGCTTCCATCGTCGCCTTCACGTCGGTGCCCATCAGGATGGCGTTAGTCGCGAAGCTGTGCCGGCCGCAAGCGTGGCTCGACTTGTACGGGATGCCTGCCCGCTCGCAGACGGCCATAATCCTGTCGTTGATGGAGAAGCGGGAACGATAGGTGAAGACGTGCCCGTTCGGGTTAGCGCCTTCACTGCCGAGCTGGCGCAGCCGCTTGACCATCGCATCGGTCAAACCTCGTTCCGAGTTGGTGGTGGTCTTGGTCTTAAGCAAGGTCACCTTGCGGGCGAACAAATCGACCTGAGCCCATCGAAGCGCGACCGCTTCCGACACCCGGGCGCCGGTTTGCGACATGAAGATGACAAGAGCCGCGAGGTGCGGCAGACCGTCGAGATCGCATTGACGGACGAATATCTGCAGCCATGCCACTGATGCCGGTGATTTCCGCTTCGGGGGTTCCTGCCGGAAGCGAGGTAGGCGCATCAGCGGGCACCAGCCGCGCTCGTAGCCGTGGATCAGCACGGCCCGTGCAGGCGTCAAGGCGCAGCGATTGCGGGTGGCGTTGGACTGCGTAGGGTAGAGGGCCATCGCCATCTGGCGCACGTCGAACGGCGTGATTGCCGCCAGCTCCTGATCGCCGAAGTATTCGACGATCTGCCCCAAATAGCGAAACTCGCCGCCGTGCTCGACATAGCTCTCGGCGGCATTGCGAAAAGTGCGCGCATCATTGCGCCACACGGCAAAAGGTGTTGTGACAGCATCAGCCATCGTGAACTCCGTGAGGTTCCGTTGGTTAGGACGCGTCGGCGTGTTGGTAGCACCCGGCGCGTCCGCCTTTGTAGGACCATTCCGCCCTTGGTCCCAAGCGCTGTTCCGGCACCTCCGTCAACAACTGTTCGGGAGTCACCGATGGCGAAACATTCGAAAGCCCAGCTCGACCACGACGGCAACGGCAAGCCTGGCGGCGCGAAGAGGCCGGCCGCCCGTGCCGCGTTCAAGCCCGTTTGCGGCATGAGCGAAGAAGGCATTGACGCTTTCCTCGACGAGGCCGAAGCGCAGGACCGCGGCACCGCCCGCTTCCCGTGGCCGAAAGACCTGAAGGCCGATATCAAGGCGGCCATCTCCGGGATGGATTACATGCCGGCCGTCAAGGAACGGGTAAACGAGATCGTCGTCGCCCAGGCGGGACCGGGCCTCTTCGGTCGCGGCCCGTTCAAGCTGCCGGGCATGCTGCAGTGACTGGCGGCCTTCGCTACAAGTTCTGCCCCGACTGTGGGGATATGCATGACGTGCACGACTGGCCGGGCAACCATCGCCGGCCAGAAGAGGCGCTGGCAGCTCCGTCCGTGATTTCCGACAACCAGCCGCATCTGCAGTCGATGGCAAACGGCAAGTGGTACGATTCCAAATCCGAGATGCGGAAGTCGTACCTGCCGGGCGGCAACCCCCAAGGCGAGCGCTACACCGAAGTCGGCAATGACCCTGCCCTGCTGCGCCCGCGCAAGAAACCGAAGCCCGACCGGATGAAGGTGCGCGCCTCCGTCCATCGCGCGTTTTCTCAGGCAGGCTTCGGCGCCTGATACGTCCAGCCTCTGGACTTCTCCCTACCCGCATCCTCTCAGACAGGAAAACCACCATGTCCGTTGACGACCTCAACGGCGGCGCCGCTGCGCCTGCCGAAACGACCACGACCGAAACTTCGACTGACGCGCGCTCCGCTATCGACCGCGCATTCGATAGCGTCTTCGACGCCTCCGAAACCGGCGCTGCGCCCGCTGAGGCCGGCGAGCAGCAGCAGACCACCGACACCACGGCCGCCACCACTACCGAGCGCGAGCGCAACCCCGATGGCACGTTCAAGGGCAAGGACGCGGCCGCTGCAACCACCACCGACCCGGCCGCTGCCACGACTGCCACGGCCCCCGACATGGGCGAGGCGCCTGCTGGTTTTGATCCGGAGGCGAAGGCCGCCTGGGGGCAGACACCCGACCCGGTGAAGGGTGCCGTTACCCGTCGCCTCCGCGAGCTGGAAAGCGGCCTCGAGCGCTACCGGGGCGACGCACAGACCTACAACAACGTGTTCAAGCCGTTCGTGGATATCGCGCAGCGCGCCAATGCTGACCCGGCTGCCACGCTGCGCACCTATGTGCAGATCGACGATGCACTGGCGCGCGACTTCGACACGGGCATCTCCCTGATCTTCCAGCGCGCCGGCATCGACCCGCGCCAGTGGGCTGCCGCAGTGGCCGGCCAGCCCCCTCAGGCGGGGCAGCAGCAGCCCGGGGCAGCAGATCCCCGCGACAAGACAATCACCGAGCTGCGCCAGCAGATTTCCCGGCTGGAGAGGGGTGTCGGCGGCATCACCCAGACCCTCGCCGAACAGCAGACCAATGCCCTGAACAACCAGCTCAGCGGCTACGTGGCCACCCTCTCGGATGGCGACAAGACCCTCTTCAAGGAGTTGGATGGCGAGATCGCCGCGATCTTGCAGTCCGACCAGCAGATCACCCTGACCGACGCATTTGCGAAGGCCAAGGCCGATGCGCAGGCACGCTTCCAGCGCATCTTCGGCGCGGCGCCCTCAAACGGCGCAGCCCCGCTCCCGACGACGACTGCCACGACTACCGCAACGGCTCAGACCCGTACCGCAGGCACCAGCGGCTCAGACCCGCGCAAGGGCCAACTCTCCGTAACCGGCGCCCCTGGCCGTGGTCAGTCGACCACCACCAAGGCGGTGCCGCCCTCCGCACGCGCAGCCATTGACGATGCCTTCGCAACGCTCGGGCTTGGCTGAAGCAAAACCGAAAAGGAGTGCCTTAAATGGCTCTCACGAATACCGAAAAGCTCCAGGAGGCTTTCTCCCTGGCGCTTGAGGATCGGTCGCAGGGGTACGCCGATCTGGTGTCCAACGCGAACGCTATCCTCTTCCTCATGAAGAAGAGGGGTCAGTTCAAGACCTTCTCCGGCCCGACGATCCGCGAACGGCTGCTCTACAACGAGAGCGGTTCCTACGTCCGCTATGCCGGCTACGGGTTCCTCAACCCGACCCCGGCGGAGCTGTTCAACGATGCCGAGTTCACCCCGAAGCTGGCGGCGGTGTCTGTCACCCTGTCGGGTGAGGATATCCTCAAGAACAGCGGCACCAACCAGCTCAAGAACATCCTTGAAGAACACCTGATGGCTGCTGAACAGGAGCTGCAGGATCGTTTCGTCGAGGACGTTCACTCGGCTGGCCTCGAGGCCAACCAGATCGGCGGCCTGCAGATGGCCATTCCGACGACGCCGACCAACACCTATGGCGGCATCGATCGCAACGCCAACGCGATCTGGAAGACCACGACCTACGACGCCAACTCGGCTTTTTCGGGCATTACCGCCGTGTCGTCGACGACCGTCAAGACGATCTTCGACAACATCATGATCGCTCGATCCCGCGGCAACAAGGGCCCGAACGTGATCGCGGCCGGGCAGGAACACTACATCGCCTACACTGCGGCGACCGTGGCCATCCAGCAGATCACGAACGAAAACGAGCTGGGCAAGCTGGGCTTCTCCTCGCTCAAATACTACGGCGCCGGCCGCTCGGTCGACGTTGTGCTCGAAGGCGGCATCGGCTCCGCCATGCCGTCGAACACGTCCTACTTCCTGGACACCACGGCCCTGAAGTTCCGCATCCACGAGGATCGTAACTTCGTGAAGTTCGGCGGGAAGCAGACCCCCACCAACCAGGACGCGATTGTCCAGCACATCGGTTTCTTCGGAAACCTGACGCTGAACAACCCGCTCCACACCGCCAAGCTCTACGACTCGTCCCCGTGATCGGCTGAGCAGAAAGGAACCCCGGAAATGGCTTACGTCATTCAGGACAACTCGCTCGGCTGGACCCCCATCGCGAGCGTGGATACCACCCAGCGGCACCCCCTGGGCACCATCGTCAAGGCTTCCGACCCGACCTACGGGTCGGGCGAGTTCATCTACGTGAAAGGCGTCACCTCCGGCGCTCAGTACGCGTGGGCGACGTACAACCTCGACGACGGCTCGACCACCCTGCTGGCGGCGAACGCCATCGGCCCGGTGGGCATCATGCAGGCGGCGCTGATCGCCAATACCTTTGGCTGGCTGCAGATCAGCGGCAAGGCCATCGGCAAGGCACTCGCCTCCTACGCCGACAATGCCGCGGTGTATGCGACCTCGACGGCCGGCTCGGTCGACGATGCGGTGGTCGACGGCGACATGGTGCACCTGGCGAAAGGCGCCTCCGCCGTGGATACGCCGTCGACTGGCCTCGCCGAGTTCGAGATCAGCCGTCCATACTGCGACGATATCACGACCAACGACTAACCCCTGGGCGGGGCGGGCTTCGGCCTGCCCCCTTCCCTCTCTTGCACCCTCTCAGACAGGAAACTGACCAATGGCTGAAGACAAGCCCCACCTGCACGTCGAGTTCTACAACGAAGCCGTTGAGAACAAGCGCAAGTCCATCGAGGCCGGCCGCCCGATCTTCGAAGATCGCGAGATGGTCCGCATCCGCATCGCTGGCGACCCGAAGAATACCCTGATCGCCCCGGCGACCGACGCCTGTGGCCGCGACCGGGAAACCAACTTGCCGATCACCTACAAGGACAAGTTCCCGGAGCATTACCGCTACTTCAAGGACAACGGCGGCGCCGCCATCGTTGGCACCCCGCTGACCGAAGTGTCCTGGCTCACCGCGTCCAAGGTGGCGGAGTTGAAGGCTCTGAGCATCTTCACCGTGGAGGCGCTGGCGCAGCTTGACGGCTCGCTGCTGGCGCGCATCGGCCTTGGCGCCCGTGAACTGAAGAACCAGGCGCAGGCGTGGATCGACAAGTCCAATGGTGCCGTCGACGCTGGCCGCTTTGCCGATGAACTGTCGGCCCGTGACCAGATCATCGAACAGTTGCGCCGCGATATCGCCGCGCTGCAGTCCGGAGAGGCGCCCGCGCCCCCTGCCCCCGAAGCCCCGACACCCGTCACCGACGCAGGCCTCGGCGAAAACTCGCCGTTCTGGGCCTGGGAAGACGCCGATATCAAGAACTGGATCAAGGATAACGGCGGCGCGGCTCCGGTCGGCAATCCGGCCCACAAAACCCTTGTCGCCAAGGCCGATGCGCTCAACGACGAGCTGATGGCCAAGCAGCAGCAGCGGGCCGCGTAACATGACCGTCCTGTCCGTCGTCACTGAGGCCGCAACGAAGATCGGCGTAGCTGTGCCTTCCGCGCTGTTCAGCGACACGAGCAGGACGGGCGTGGAGCTGCAGGAGGCGGTCAACGAGGCCGCCATGACCATGATCGACGACTTCGACTGGCAGCAGTTGAAGGATATCGGCACGCTGACCGGCGACGGCTCGGCGACCGATTTCCCGCTGCCGGTGGATTTCCTCCGGATGCCGAAGGCCGCCAACCTCTGGCCTTCGGAGGAACCCACTCACCCGGTCACCTTCTACTTCGACCTCGACGAGTGGCTGGCGATGGAAGTGCAAGCCGTCAACGAGGTGACGCGCCGTGCCATCATCTACGGCGGGCGGCTCCACCTGAAGCCGGCGATGGCCAATGGTGCGACGGCCAAGTTCCCGTACGTCAAGAACCTGATCGTACTCGCCGAAGGGGATACCGCCCCCACCAAGACCCGGTTCACGGCCGATACCGACACTTTCGCGCTCGACGAACGGGCGCTGAAGCTCAACCTGATCTGGCGCTGGAAGGCTGCCAAGGGCCGCCCCTACGCCGAAGACCAGAGCGCATACCAGGCGCTGGTCGACAGTCTGGCGGGCAACAGCAAGGGCCCGCGGGTGATCCGCCTTGGCCGGCGCCGCCTAGTAGTTCGCGACGCCTCCCCCAGCTACCCGTGGAGCATTACCCCCTGATGCTGCGCCGCCCTCCCACGCCCGCCGCTGTGCGCCCACAAAGCCGGTCGACTTCGGTGCCGGCTCCGGTGCTGGGCTGGATTTCGGCTCAGAACCTTGCAGCAGGCACCAAGGGCAGCGCGGTGCGCCTCGAGAACTGGTTTCCGACCACGCGCGGAATCCGGATGATCGGCGGGTCGCGCAAGCACGCCACGGCTTCCGAGGATCAGGAACCGTGCGAAAGCCTGATGGCCTATTCCGGCTCGAGCCGCAGGCTCTTTGCTGGCGTCGACGGCAACATCATCGACGTGACCGCACCGGCTGACGCGGGCGTCGAGCCGTCCGCCGCTGTCACCGGGCAGACCAGCAACTACTACTGCGCCATCAACTACGCCACGGCCGGCGGCTTCTATATGTACGCCCTCAACGGCACGGACAGCCCGCGGCTATACGACGGGGCCAACTGGTACCAGGTGACCGACAAGCCGCTGGTGTCGCTGGCCTTCGACGCGCAGACCGTCAATTTCACCGTGGGCAACACGATCACGGGCGGCACCTCGGGGGCGACCGGCACTATCGAGGCGCAGACCGATAGCGGCACCACCGGCACGCTGCTGATCCGGAAGACCTCCGGCACCTTTCAGGACAACGAGACGATCACAGCGTCGGGCGGCGGTTCGGCCACGGCCAACGGCACCGCCAGCACAATTGTCCCAGCCATTACCGGCGTCACCACGGCGAACCTGACGCAGGGGACCGCCTACCGCAACCGCATCTATTTCACGGAGGCCGGCACCACCAACGTGTGGGCGCTGCCGGCTGACAGCATCGGTGGAGCCGCGGTGCAGATCAGCCTGGCGGGCGTGTTCCGCAAGGGCGGGACGGTACAGTTCGTCGCGACGTGGTCGCTCGACGCGGGCGACGGCCTGGACGACAAGCTGGTGGTTGTGTCAAGCGAAGGCGAAGTTGTCGTCTATCAGGGCTCCGATCCAGCCGATCCCGACAACTGGGGCACGGTGGGTAACTACGAATGCCCGCGCCCGATGGGGAAGAACGCCTTCATGCGCGCAGGCGGCGATCTGGTGATCCTCACCGAGCAGGGCGCCGTCCCACTCTCGCAGATCATTGCCAAAGACCCGGCAGCGCTCGCCTTGGCCGCCATCTCCCGAAACATCCAAGAAGATTGGATAACGGATGCTGGCGCACGTCGAACCCTGCCCTGGGAAATCGTGAAATGGCCCTCGCGCTCAATGACGCTGGTGTCCACCCCGACCGTCACGGCGGGGCTGCCCGACCAGTGCTACATCGTCAACTCTGAAACCGGTGCATGGTGCAAGCGCACCGGCTGGGGCATGCGGTGCATGGCCTATCACGACGGGCTGATCTATTTCGGCACCAATGACGGCCGCGTCCTGATCGCCGATACCGGCGGCTCCGATGACGGCGCCAACTACGATTGCGTAGCGGTGACGGCATGGGACCACCTCAAGGCCATCGGGTACGACAAGACGGTGCTGATGGCGCGCGGGCAGTTCCTCGCCGCGACGCCTTTCAACCC
This sequence comes from Pseudomonadota bacterium, assembly GCA_023433985.1. Taxonomy (GTDB): domain Bacteria; phylum Pseudomonadota; class Alphaproteobacteria; order Rhizobiales; family Devosiaceae; genus Devosia_A. The sequence continues at coordinate 14,668 of JAEYTN010000187.1, forward strand.
GCAGTTTTCGGCCTCCACCGACTATTCGATCACCCTGCCCACCGCTCCGAACGTGGCGAGCGCGCCAGCATCTGCCAACACCTGGGACAGCGGCCTATGGGATGAGGCGCAGTGGGATGAAGGTTCGGTGTCGCAGCCGGTGTCGACCAACTGGCTATCCATCGGCGTGAGCGGCACCGTGATCGCGACGCAGTTGCAGGTCACGGCCGGCAGAACCGAAACCCCCAGCGTGGAGCTGGTGACCATCGATCTGCTGTATGAAACAGGGGAGCTGATGCTTTGAGGCCGGGCTACACCATCGGGCTTGAGCATGGGGTTGTTGCCCATCCAGAGCTAGAGCCGCTGTACCGGCGCCACTATGCCGAGATGCAGGAGCGGCTGAAGGCGGATGGCATCCCCATCGGCGACTACAACCCCCGGCTCGACGAATATTTTGCCGCCATGCGCGGCGGCTGGCTGCTCACCTTCGTGGTGCGTTTCGATGGCGCCGCAGTGGGTTACAGCAATATCTACCTGACCAACGACATGCACAACAACGAGCCGATCGCTCAAGAGGACACGATCTATGTCCTGCCGGAGCATCGCAACGGCATCGGCCGAGAGCTGGCCAAGCACATCCTGGCCGAGTTGCAGGGCCGCGGCGTTCGCCGGGTCAGCATCACCCCTGTGACCGACCTTCGCGTCGGCAAGATTTGGGAGCGCATGGGCTTCCGTCCGACTGCGCAACTCATGACCTTCGTTTTCCCGTAGGAGCCGCTCGCCAATGTGCTCTCCAAAAGCCCCGACCCCGCCCAGCGTCAAAGAGACTGCCGGCGCGCAGACTGCCTCGAATATCGCGACGGCGGTAGGCAACCAGCAGATCAACGCAGTTGATCAGCAGACCCCCTGGGGCTCGCTCAGCTACACGCAGACCGGCACCTACGATTACACCGACCCCAGCACGGGCAAGGTGTACAAGCTGCCCAAGATGACGGCGACCACCACCTTATCGCCGGAGCAGCAGGCGCTGTACGCCACCGGGCAGCAGACGCAGCAGAACCTGGCCAATCTGGCTAACGAGCAGTCGGCCCGCCTCTCCGGGCTTCTGTCCGAACCCTTCAGCCTCGACAATGACGCGGTGGAAGGCAGGATCAACGAGCTGGCCAGCAAGCGGCTCGACCCGATGCTCGACCGGCGCCGGGAAGCCACCATTCAGCGCCTCGCCGATCAGGGCATCAAGGTCGGCTCGACCGCGTACGACCGTGCGCTCGAGGGAATCTACCAGGGCGAGAACGACGCTCGCAACAGCCTGCTTCTGTCCGGTCGCAACCAGGCGGTGCAGGAAGCGCTACTGGCGCGGAATCAGCCTCTCAACGAGATCATCGGCCTGGCCTCCGGCACGCAGGTGCAGGCGCCGCAGTTCGCCTCGACGCCACAGACCGGCATGGCCGGCACCGACATTGCCGGCCTCACCCAGCAGAACTACGCGAACCAGCTCACGCAGTACAACCAGCAGCAGGCGAACCTTGGCGGCCTGTTCGGCACGCTCGGCAGCGTTGCCGGCGCTTCGGCGAAGTATTGGGGCCCGCTTGTGTTCTCTGACAAGCGGCTCAAGACCGACATTCACAAGGTCGGCGAGACGGACGACGACATTCCCATCGTCACTTACCGATACAAGGGCGACGACGTGCCTCGTATCGGCTTTCTGGCACAGGACGTGGCCAAGAAGCGCCCGGAGGCGGTGCGCAAGACCCCCAGCGGCTTCCTCGCCGTGGATATGGAAAGGGCGGTGGCGTAAATGGCTGAGGCGTTCTTCTGGGGCCCTGGCGGGCAGGCCATCTCCGCTACCGACGTGGCCAGCAACCGCAAGGTTGCCGCGGCGCTGAAAAACCGCTTCCAGAACCCGAAGACCTTCTGGGAAGGCATTCAGTCGGCGGTGGGCGATATTGGCGGCGGCTTGCTCGAATGGGAAGCCGACGAGACGGAGAAGCGCGGGCGGCAGGAGTTCGCCAGCTCGCTGGCCGCTGCGCAGGAAAGCGGCAACCCCAACGACTACATGACGCTGATCGCCAACAGCGAGTTTGCATCGCCTTCGCAGTCGGCGGTGGCCAACGCCCTGTTGCAACGAGCCTGGGGCAAGCAGGACCGCGACGAGCAGTGGGCGCGCGAGGATGCGCGGGCAAACCAGCCGGATTGGGGCTTCCAGGCGCTCGATAACGGCGACATCATCACCTACGACCAGAACAACCCCGGCGCCGGCTACCAGACCTTCTACGACGGCGCGCCCAACCCCAAAGACCGCACGATCAAGGAAGACGCCAACGGCGTGCCGCGGTACGTGGATACCGGAGAGGCCGTGTTCCCCGACGTGGCGCCCGTGGGCGATTTCGGCAACGAGAAGGATATCGCCGCGCAGTACACGAGTCAGCTCCCGGTCAAGACGTTCTACGCTGTGCGCGATGGCTACGGGCGCGTGCGTGCCAGCGCTTTGCTGGGCGAGAAGAACCCCGCCGACAGCGGCGCGGCCGACATTTCGATGATCTTCGCTTACATGAAGATGCTCGACCCGACTTCGGTGGTACGCGAAGGCGAGTTCGCCACGGCTGAAAATGCAGGTGGTGTAGGCACGCAGGTTTCGAACCTCTACAACCGTCTGCTGAAGGGCGGCCGGCTGACTTCCGATTTGCGCAAGAACTTCCTCGACGCGGCCGACAGCCTCTACGCCGAGACGGCGAAGAACCTCGAAACGCTCAACAAGCAGTACCTAGACCGGGCCAAGGATTGGGGCGTGAAGCCTGAAAACTTCATCGTCACGCCCGACACCTATCCCGCATTTGAGGCTGGCGGTGGCGCTGGCGAGCAGCCGGTGGAGATCACCAGCGACGAGGAATACGACGCCCTGCCCTCCGGAGCCCTGTTCGTGGGCCCTGATGGCGTGGCGCGGAGGAAGCCGTAATGGGATGGAAAGATGCCCCTCCGGCACTGCCTGCTGGCGCTGGCGCTGGTGCAGTCGCTCCTGCGGTAGGAGCGGCGCCGGTAGAGGTTGTGGCGGCTGCTCCTTCGCGCTATGCGCAGGCGCCATCCGAAGCACAGGCGCGGTATGAAGCCGCCCTCGAGAAGTACCGCCAGCTCAAGTTCCCGGATATGGACCCCAAGGTCTTCCGTGAGCGGATGGTCGACGAACACGCGGGCGTGTTCCCCGGCACGAAGGTAGCGGGCCCGCTGGCACCGTATGGCGCTGGCGAGATGGCCGATCATGGCCGCCTCTTCGGCTTCAGCGACGAGATCAGCGCCGGTATTGACGCTGCCGTTCCTCTGGTCACCAACCTCTTCGGCATTGGTCCCAATGCGGGCGAGCTGTGGGACGCTGCACTTGAGCTTGAGCACGCTCGGCGCGACCTTGGCCGCGAGCAGATGGGCGGATGGGCGACCGCGGCAGAGGTAGCAGGTGGCCTGTCGGCCTTCGGCCCCGCAGGCGGCCCTGCAGCCGTTGTCGCGCCAGCGGCTGCCTCCGTGCCGGCTGTTGCGCCCTCCCTGCTCAGGACCACCGCACAAGGCGTCGCGACGGGCACGGGTGTTGGCGCGCTTTCTGGCTTCGGCACGACAGACGGCGACTTGGGCGAGAGGGCCACGGGTGCGGGTGGCGGGGCTCTGCTGGGCGCCTTCATCGGAGGCGTAGCGCCAACGGTTGCAGCCGGTATCGGCAAAGGCGTCCAGACTGTCGCCAACAGCAAGGTGCGGGCTGAGATGGCCAAGCGCCTCGGCATCGACCCGGCTGCTGCCGCCTTTATTCGCGAGCGCACTGCCGCCAGCGGCGCCCTCTCTGGTGAGGGGCGTGCAGCCATGCGCGCGGCGGGCCCGGAAGGCATGCTGGCCGATGCGGGCCCGGAAATGGCCAACGTGCTCGACTACGCTATCCAGAAGTCGGGCGGCGCCGGTCGCATCGCCAGCCGGGCTATCGATGCGCGCGTCGGCCGCGACGCCAAAGCCGTCAATCAGTCTCTCGACAACGCCTTCGGTTCCGCCGGTGGCGTCGAGACTACGCGGGCAGGCATCCGGTCTGCCACCGCCGCAGGCCGGGATGCCGCTTATACCAGCGCCTATTCCCAGCCCATCGACTACTCGTCGCAGGGCGGCATGCTGATCGAAGAGCTGCTGCAGCGCGTCCCTGGCGCCGCGATCAAGCGCGCCAATGACCTGATGCGGGCTCGAGGCGAGCAGAGCGCGCAGATCATGGCGCATATCGCGGACGATGGCACCGTCACCTTTACGCGCATGCCCGACGTGCGCCAGCTCGACTACATCACGCGCGCCCTCAATGAAGAAGCGGCCGATGGCGTCGGCGCTGGCGCGATGGGCGGGCAGACCGCGCTGGGCATGACGCTGGAAGAGCTTTCCGGCAGCCTCCGCAACGTTCTCGGCAACCTGGTGCCGGAATACCGTCAGGCGCTGAACGTCGGGGCGGAAGCCATCCGCCAGACGCAGGCGGTACGGAATGGCGCCGATCTGCTGAAGGCCTCTACCACCCGGGAGGAAGTGGCATCCGCTACGAAGAACCTCACCCCGGCAGAGCGCAAGTTCTATGCGCAGGGTATCCGGTCGCAGTTTGACGAGGCGCTGGCCAACGTGCAGCGCACCGTCATGGATGACGATACAGTCGCACGCGAAGCCATTGCAGCTCTGAAGAAGCTATCGAGCCGCGCCAACCGTCAGAAGGTGGCAATGGCCATTGGCGACGAGGCGGCAGCGAAGCTGTTCACCCGCGTCGACCAGGCGGCGCAGTCGTTCAACCTCCGGGCCAGTGTAGCCACCAACAGCAAGACCTTTGCCCGACAGGCGATGGACGAACAGGTCCGCAACGTCACCGACCCCGACACCATTGTCACGGCGCTGGGCAAGGGAGAACCGGCGAACGCCTTCAAGCGCAGCGTGCAGTCCTTCACCGGGCTGACCCCAGCCGCCAGCACGGCGAAGCAGGACCGGCTGCTGACGGAAGTGGCGAAGGTGCTGACGATGCCGGCCGACCAGGGCATGAGGCTCGCGGCAGGGCTCAACCGGTTCGGCAACGCCACGGCCAACAACAGCGCGGTGGCTAGGGCTATTCGCGCTCGTCTTGGCTCTCTCGTTGCGCCCGCCGCCGATCAAGGTGGGCAGCGTATGCCAGACTGGCTAGGACTGAGATAACGACCAGCGCGGCGAAGACCCAGAACCCCCACGTATCCCTCACGAAGATCAGGCCCTGACTGAAGGCCCACATGATCCCGACGATGAGGGTCAGCGCGATAATGGTGATCCACGCCCCGGGCGCGAGGCATCCTTCCTTCGCCGGATGGGAAGACCGGTACTCGCTGGGGCCAAGGTCCAAATCAGGCATCGGCGAAAGTCATACGCCTGAGTCGATTGCACAACAAGCAACCCACCTTTGCTGAACACTGAAGAAAGGATGCCAGAATGGTAGACTTTTCGCGTTTCTATTCGGGCGCCATGACGCCGCCCACCCGCGTTAACGGTGGGCTGATGCCGACCCCGGTGGGCGATTTCAGCGACTTTTACGGCTCCTTCGGCATCACCAAGAAGGACGAAGCCAGCAACCCGCAGGTACTGGCGGCCATAGGCTCGGGCGTTCCACCGTCATGGGTTGACGCCGCGCGCCTCCGCCAGCCCGCTACCGGCGACGACAGGCTGCCGCAAGGCGACCCTGGCCTGCCCCTCAATCCAACCGGCGAGTACAACCCCGGCAATCCGCTCGTGCTGGCTGCACTTCGGGCGCAGCAGAGGCCCAACCCGGCCGTTGCCGCTGCCACGACCTTGGCTACTGCAGACGAGGCCGACCCCGTTCTCGCTGAGGCCAGCCCCTACCCGTTGGCCTACGACAAGGCACCCCGGCAGGCTGTCACGGCGCGGATTGTTCCCCGCGGGCCCACTGGCGTCGGGACGAACGGCTACCTCTACGCCAACGGCAAGAACATTGGGAAGAGCGCGCTCTACGCCGACATGAAGCCCGGCGAAATGTACGACTACATCAACGCCCGTAACCGGGCTTGACCGCTAGGAGCTAACCCCGATGCCTTTGAACGGACAGGGCACGGCTTCCAAGCCGGCCAACACCACCGCCGTGGCTGGCGCCACCATCGAAAGCGCCAAGTTCAACAGCGTGATCGACGATATCTACCAGATCTTCAACACGGCCCGCCCGATTGCCTACGGCGGCACCGGGGCGACGAGCGCATCCGCTGCACGCACATCTCTAGGTCTCGAGATCGGTTCGAACGTGCAGGCCTACAGTGCGGCGCTCTCCGCCCTGGCCTCGGCGTTCACGCCTGCCAGTGCATCCGGCGCGGCCTCGCTCAAACTGGCCGAAGACACCGACAACGGCAGCAACACGATGACGTTGCAGCCGACCGCCTCGCTAACTGCCGACCGCACCATCACCCTGCCCGATGCCACCGGCACGGTCGCGCTGGTGGCGACCAGCGCGCAGCTCGGTACGCAGGATCAGGTAGTCACGGGAGGCACCCGTGTCACGTCGCTGGCCCTCAACAGCGGCAACCCGGTGACCACGGGCACCCTGACCTTGGACCCCGGCGATTGCCCGTTGCAGCACTACACCAACGGCGGCGCTCACACCCTCGCCCCCGGCTCGAACACCGGCTACATCTTGCTGGACATCACCAACAACGGCTCTGCCGGAGCGATCACCACGTCGGGCTGGACGAAGGTGGTTGGCGCCTTCACCACCACGAACGGCCACAAGTTCCGCTGCGGCTGCTCCATCGGTAACGGCGGCTCGCTGCTGACCATCCAGGCGCTACAGTAATGGTCGCGCTTTTCTTCCCGCCGCCGTTCGGCGCCCCGCCTGTCAGCAGCATGGCGTTCCAAGCGTCAGCTACTTCCGGCGCAACGACGGTCACCTGTCCGACTGTTGTCCCCTATGATGTGGGAGTGTTGGTAGACTGGGGGTATAACTTCGCGTCCCCTTCGATTCCTGCCGAAGTCGTGCCGAGTGGGTTTACCAAGGTCACCGGGGACACTGGCGCCTCAATCTATCGGGGCACAGTGTCGTACAAGGTGTTCAACGGGAGTGAAGGTAGTAGCTCCATCACCGGCATGGCGGCCGAGTTCGTGAACAAGACGCTGATGGTCTTCCGCCCTAACGGCGTCGTCCAGACCGTAAGCGCCTCGACCTGGCTCAACGAAATCACGACCGGCAATCCTGGCGCGCAGGCCATCTCCGCCTCGGGACAGGCAGCGCCGCTGATCCGCTTCGCCGCCGCCAACGTGAACGTCAACACCACCCCTGACTTTTCGGCCGGGAGTTGGGACACGACGATCACGAACACCGGCACGAGTGGCGTTCGCCAGCGCGTCAACTTCACGATCCAGAACAGCTCACCCAGCGACGATTCCGCCGACATGGTGGACTACGGCACGAACTGGCTGACCTCAGGCTGGCTGCGGTTCGCCTAACCTACTGTCGGCAGCGACACCAAGTTCGTAACCAGCCTCGCCCCTTCAACAGCAGAGTAATACCCATGCCCACCGATCTTGTCGGCGTGCTCACAGCCGCTATCGCCGTGGGCATCCTCTGCCTTGCCCTGCTGCAGGGGAGCGAGCCTTTCTGGCTCTACGCCGGGGGCGTGCTGCTGGCGGGTGGGCTGCTCATCATCGCGCTTTCCTGAACAGGAGTCATAACATGAACCCCAAGGTTCCGCGTGGGGCAGCGGTGCTGCTCGACTATATCGGCGGCCTCGAGACTGCCCGGAAGGACCCTGCCTCTTACCGCACCGTCATCGGCCACCTCGACGAGCAGGCGGGCGTGCTGCTCAAACCGATCACGGAAATGACGCTCAACGAGCTGCTGGCGGAACAGACGCGTTGGGTGCGCAAGTTCAAGAAGCCCAGCGGCGCGGCCGGGCGCTACCAGATCATCCGCCCGACCCTGCTGAGCCTGATGAAGGAACTGGGTGTGCCGGGCACCGCCAAGTTCACCCCGGACCTGCAGGACGCCATGGGCTTCGCGCTGCTCGAGCGGCGAGGCTATGCCCGGTTCATGGCTGCGCAACTGCCGCTTAAGGCCTACGGCAACGAACTGGCGAAGGAATGGGCCAGCCTGCCTGTCCTTGCCCCCATCAGGCGGGGCGGCAAGAACCCGCGCACGCTGCAGAGGGGCCAGAGCTATTACGCCGGTGACGGCATCAACAAGTCGCTCGACAGCGCCATGGATTTCGAGAGCGTGCTGGCCGAAGCGCTGAACGAAGGCCGCAGGGGCGCTGGTGTCGAGAAGCCTCCGGCGCCGACCGGCGACATGCCGGTCAAAGGCGACATGGACAACGAGATTGTCGCCCAGGTGCAGCGCCGCTTGCGGGAACTCGGCTTCACCGAAGTCGGCAACGTCGACGGTGACTTCGGCGACCTGACGGAAGACACCATCATCCTGTTCCAGAAGTACAACGACCTTCCCCGCACCGGGCAAATCGACCATGGCCTGCTGGTGGCGCTAGCCAAGGCGCAGCCGCGCGTCATCTCGTCGAAGCGCGAAGATGCCACCCTCGAAGAAGTGCGGGAACGGGTGCCTGAGGCGAAGGCCGGCTGGCTTACGCAGGTGCTGGGCTTCTTCGGCATGATCGGTACCGCCCTGATCGGCTTTGCCAAGTGGGCCATGGAAAGCGTATCCGATATCCGAGAGGCGGCGCAGCCCGTGCTCGACGTCATGGGCTATCTGCCTTGGTACGGCTATGTCGGCATCTTCAGCGCCGTGGCGGCCTTCATCTACTTCAACGGGCGCAAGAGCGTTCTGGCCTCCGCCGCGGCGTACCGGACTGGTGAGCGCCGCTGATGTGCGACCTGCTCGATGTCGCCTGCCATATCCAGTCCGCCGCATGGGAGTGGTGGGCTGAGGTAACCTGGCTGAACAAGGTGCTGATCGTTCTCGGCATCGTCGGGCTGATCGCCAGCGCCTGCATGGGCATCCTCAGACTGGTCAAATCGGTGGCTGGCTGGCCGGGCGTGGCCGCTGCGCTGCTCGTCCTTCTGGGGCTGGTGCTGGCGATCCTGCCGAAGCCGCCCAAGGGCAAACCTGGTGACGGCGGCGACACCAGGTCGAAGAAGGGGCCCTTCAAGTTCGGCGTCGAGCGCCGGAAGGCCGCGACCGGCAAGCCCCTCAACGAGACACCCTGGCTGAGGCAGCCCGGAGAGACTGCCGCCGACTGGCTCGAGCGGACGACGACGGCACGATGAACCGGAGCGACTCCAAGCGCATTCTCAGACCATAAGGACAAGCGGATGACGGCAGCCGAAAAGTTCGCGACCAATCCTGCGATCACCGTTGCAGCCCGGATCGGGATGTTCGTCACACCGATCCTCGTCTCGATCGCGCTCTTCGTCTTGGGCAACTACCTCGCCGGCCAGGCGCAGGCGATGCAGGAATTCGCGGCTCGGGTGTCCGCCGTCGAAGAGGCGGGGGCTTCGGTCGCGAGCCGCGTCACCACCCTCGAAACGCGGATCAACATCGGGCAGCAGCAGCGAGAAAAGTTTCAGGATCAGGTGCTGGCCACGCTCGCGCAACTGCAGGCGCAAAACCTCGAGACTCAGAAGGCGATAGCCCGGCTGGAGGCAAAGCTCCAATAGAACTTCTTCGCACGTCGGCACCTGCGCATCGTCAACGCGATGCGGATGGCAGAGAAGCGGGGGAAGGCGGCGCGGGTTGGGAAACGCGGGAGCGCGATAGTTTGGGCCTTGCCCGCGCCCGCCTAGATGGTGGGCCACAACGCTGCAATATTCTGGCATTCGGCCGCCACGTCGTTCATCCGGCTCTTGGTTGACTTGACCCCTTTGAACACTGTCGCGGACGCCACGTCGATCACTTGGCAGAAACTTGGATTAACGACCTCGTCGTGCGCTGCTAAGTGCAGTCGACAGAATTCCTGAACCACCGCCGACACGTAACCCGCCGACTCCTCAGAGTGGGGATGCGTCTTCGAGAAGTGGAGCTTCCACGCCCCGACATGGGTCTTTCCCTTGATAGTGGCCCGAAGAACGATTTCCGGCCGAACTGATATCTCAACGTTGTGAAATGTTAGTTTCGGCGGGTTGTGAGGGCCAAAGCTCGGCTCTGCCTTCATAAGGTCAATGTCGTCAAGCATATTTGAGAAACGTTCTAGGGCATCAATGTTGGCATTGATCCGTCTGGCGGTTCCGACCTTTTCTGTGACGATCTGCTCAAGTGCATACAACTGCTTGTCCAATGGAGAAGGGTCAATCGCGCCCCCTGCGATGTATTGGGACACAGCCTCCGTCGCCTCGCGATGGTACATCCCCATGTTGAACTCAGGGTCAGGGTACTTTCTATCGTAGAGAATCTTTCTCTGCCTCGCGCCTCGGCTCATGATGTATTCACCAAGCTTGTTAACAGAGATTGACGCTTTGTTAACCATTTTAATCCAGCCTCCAAGTAGGAGCCCACGAATCATGACTTTCCAAGCTGTCGCAACTCTATCCAATAGACAGAGTCTTTGTATCTGCGAAATTACAGATGCCGAAGCGCAGATCGCCAGTCAAGACGATCCATCGTTCGATGGAACAGGGCTCTATCTAGTGGCGGTGGATAACGACGCGCCGAAGTCACCTGGGAGGGTGATCGCGAAGTTCTCGGGCGAGGATGGCGCCAGACTTTTGGCAGGGTTCTTTCGCAGGCACGGAGCGCTTGTCGCAGCCTAGCGTTGCCAGTAGCCAGCCCACACCCGGCTCACCGGGTGCGTCACCGCCCCCTGCGACCGAGGCGGCAATCTACTTGACCGTGGCCTAGCCATATGGCCCATTTCCGATGCGCGGCAGATTTCACCTCTGGGGCACGGAGATGAAGCATGCCGTTGCGTGTGGTCAGCAGCCAGTCGCCTGACGAACTCGAGCGTCGAAGAGCGGACGCCGAAATATCCATCCCCTTCCGAACCCTTGCTGCCAACCTTCTTCGCGTCGTCCGCGGCGCCGGGCGTCCAGAGGCACTGGGTGTCCAAATGACCGCCTGCCTGCAGGCGCTGGAACGCTACCGCGAGGCCCACGGTGCATACCCGAAGCCAAAGGTGCTGAGACAGGCGCTCAACCCCGAAGAAGCCGATTTCGATCGCGGAAACTGGGTGCAACTCAAGGACGAGGAGGCGCTGAAGTGGCTCTCAATGTCCGGGGAGCCGGAGAAGTTCGAAGCCGAACGAATGCTGCTCCGGGGTGCACTGCAGATGTGTGCCTCTCGTCTCGTCGGCCAGCACACTCAAGAGATCATTGGCGAGCACGAGCTGTACAGCGGTGTACACCTGATGAAGGAGGCGCTGACCGTCTCCCACTTCTACTGGCAACGCCGATGGAAGAAGGAGAAGGCGGCGGATTCGGACCTCGAAGACACTGAAGAACCCTCTGAGTGAGCTACGCGGTGAACCGGAGACTGGGGATCGGCGGTTGCGTGTCCCCGCAACCAATCTCCCAATGAAATCATCGGCTTGAGACTTATCCCCGCCCGGGGAGAAGCTGCTATCGTTTGGCTTGCACAAACGATCGAACGCAGCGACGCTCGGGGACGGGAGATGAGTTATGAAGAAGCTGATCAATGACCCGCGCACGCTTGTGCGCGAGATGCTCGAAGGCGTGGTTCTCGGCACCGAAGGCCTCGCACTGCTGGCGGACGAGAAT
>JAEYTN010000395.1 GCA_023433985.1 Pseudomonadota bacterium
ATGTCGGCCAGATCAACCCGGTGCGGGTGCGGCCGGTGCCGGCGGGCACGGGCGAGCGCTACGAGATCATCGCCGGGGTGCACCGGGTGGAGGCCTGCCGCTCGCTCGGCCTCGCCGAAGTGGAGGCGCTGATCGTTGACTCGGGCGACCTGTTCGCCGAGCTGGCGATGATCGACGAGAACCTCTGCCGCTCCGACCTCGGCCCGGCCGACCGGGCGCGGCAGACGGCACGGCGCAAGGCGATCTACGAAGAGCTGCATCCGGAGACGGCGCACGGCGGAGATCGAACCGCCGCAAGTCGCCAAGTTGGCGACTTGAACGACCAGGCTCCGCGCTTCACCGAGGAAACGGCGACCGTCACCGGCGCCTCCGAGCGCACGGTGCAGCGCGATGCGGAGCGGGGTGAGAAGATATCGCCCGACGTGCTCGAGCTGGTGCGCGGCACCGAGCTCGATCGCGGCACCTATCTCGACGGGCTGAAGCGGTTCGGGCCGGACCAGCAGCGCATGCTGGTGGAGCGCGACCTGGAGGCGCTCGAGGCGGGCGAGGTGAACGGCGCCCGTGCCATTGCCGCCCGGCGGGTGGAGCCGGCCGACAGCCTCGACTATTTCCCGACGCCGCCCTGGGCGACGCGGGCGCTGCTCGAAATCGTGCTGCCGACGATCGGCCGCAAGAGCGAGGTCGTGACGGGGCGCTTGTGGGAGCCGGCCTGCGGCGAGGGGCACATGGCGGGCGTGCTGGCCGAGTATTCCGACGACGTGCTGGCGAGCGACATCGCCAGCTACGGTTCGGCCGACGGCCTGCCGCCGGGCTGGATCGGGCGGCACGACTTCCTCGATGCGGCCTATGCCGGGCCGACGCCGCCGGCGGACTGGATCATCACCAACCCGCCGTTCGGCGATCTGTCGCTGCAGTTCGCGCTGCGCGCGCTCGACCTGGCGCAGGCGGGGGTGGCGCTGTTCGTGCGGCAGCAGTGGCTGGAAGGCGTGGGCCGCTGGGGCGACCTGTTCAGCAAGCACCCGCCCGCGCTGGTGGCGCAGTTCGCCGAGCGGGTGAACCTCAGGAAGGGCGAGTGGAACCCCGACGGCGACACGCTCACCAGCTATGTGTGGGTGGTGTGGGTGAAGGGCGCGAAGCTCGGCAACGGCGACACCCGGCTGATGTGGATTCCGCCCGGGCAGCGCGAGGCGCTGACCCGGCCCGACGATATCGAGCGCTTCACCGCGCATCCGGTGAAAGGCCCGACCGACCATCTGTTTCCCCGGTCCGGCGCGGCGCCGGGCGCCGGGGAGGCGGGCGAGGCTAACCGCGCTGAAGCTCAAACCTCACCGGCCTCGCCCGCCACGACTTCCGTGCCGCGCCTTACCTTCGAGCAGGCCCGGCCGATCCTCGAGGCGCGCTACGCGACGGCCGAAGGCCAGGTGCTCGCCGACGAGCTGGGCATTCCGCTCGGGACCCTGCGCAGCTGGGCGTTCAGGGCCGGGGTGACCAGCAAGGCTCGGATCGTCGCCAGCGGACAGGCCTGGGCCGAGCGGCAGAACGGGGTCCCCGAAGCGGTTGGCGGCAGCCAGAGCGTGGGGCAGACAGACCGGGAGGCGAGCCATGCGTAAGCGCGTGCTCACGCCGCCGATCGAAAAGCTGCGGGGCCAGTTCGAGCGCTCGCGGGCGCTGTCGGAGCGGCTCAGGGCTGAACTCGCCGAGGCCGAGCAGCTGGAGCGCCGCGACCGCGAAGCGCTGGCGGCCGCCGAAGCGCGGCGGCTGGCGCGGCGCTCTCCCGGATACCGCGCCTTCCGCGATGCGGAACGGGCGATGCGGCTGGGGGGCGAGCGGTGAACGACATGCGTGGGGATGGCCTGGGGGCCGGGTTCGCCGGGGCGAGCGACCGGGTGCTGATGGACCAGTGCGCCATGGTGGGCGAGCCGCGCACCGGAGCGAGGCGGTTCTGGACGACGCGCGAGCTCAGGATCCTGCGCGACACCTACCCCGTGGGCGGGCTCGCGGCCTGCCTGCCGCTGCTGCCCGGGCGGGCGGCCTCCTCGATCTACCAGAAGGCGTTCGAGGAGGGGGTTCGATCGGCGCGCAAGGGGAAGCCATCGGCGCGCCGGCAGACCTACGCGCCGACGCCGGCGCTCGATGCGGCGATCACCGAGGCTTATCGCGGCGACGATACGCTGCAGGCGCTGAAGAACCTGAGCCGGATCACCGGGCGGCCGCGCGCCTGGTTCACCAACCGGGCCGCGGCGCTGGGGCTGTCGCGGCCGAAGTTCAAGGAAGCGCCCTGGTGCGAGGCCGAACTCGCCATCCTCGAGGCGCGGATGCACCTGGCGCCGACGACGATCCGGCTCGAACTCAAGGCCGCGGGCTATCGCCGCACGGTGAATGCCGTGGTGCTGATGCTGCGGCGCCGCAAGGGCTGGCAGCGCGGCAAGGCTGACGGCCAGTACAGCAAGCTGATGCTGATGGAATGTTTCGGGGTGAGTGGCGGGGTGCTCGAGCGCTGGGCCAGTGACTATGGCCTGCGCGTGATGCGCGAGCCGGCGCTCGCCACCGGCCGCGCGCACGAACGGGCCGAGTGGAGCGTGCGCGAGCGGCACCTCAAGGCCTTCGTGACCGACAACGTCGCGATCATCGATTTCCGCAAGGTCGACAAGTTCTGGCTGGTCGACGTGTTGACGAGCAGGAGCCAGGCGAAAGGGGACGGAGAATGAAAGCCGCAATCCAGATGATCAGGGAGGCCGATCGCGGCCAGCTGCTGATCGACGCACAGGCGGGCATCGACCAGATCGTGCAGGCGATCGAGGACGCGCATGGGGTGGGGAAGGGCAAGGTCACGCTGACCTTCGAGATCACCAGCGAGGTGCCCGGCGCCTATACGATCGCCAGCAAGCTCGACGTGAAGGTGCCGCAGCCCAAGCGGCTCGATGCCCAGTTCTTCCTCTCCGATTCCGGCGAGCTGCAGCGCCACGACCCGCGCCAGCCGCCGCTGCCCTCCGTCGTGGAGGCGGATGCACTCAACCGCCGGCGCACTGCCGGTGGCGACGACGACTGACCACTCAAACCGCAGGAGGGCCTCATGGCCGAGAAAGTGACGACTCCGCTTGTGGCGGAAGTGAATGCCAGCTTCGGCGATATCGCCGTGCTGCTGGAAGAGGGGCGCAACAATGCAGTTCACCCGCCTGTGGTGAACGCCGATGGCACGACCACCTTCTTCGTCGGCAAGGATGTGCACACGGTCAACGTGCCGGCGCTGAACCCGGTGCTCCCGTCGTTCGTGACGCAGCAGGAGGTGATGGTGGAGCCCAAGAGCTTCACCGCCTATGTGACGCAGTTCAAGTCGTCGACAGCCATCTGCCGCGCCTCGCTGAGCCAGAACAAGATCGTGGCGGTGCTCGATTACCATGGGCGGGCCCGCGAAGGCACCGACGCGGCGGTGCCGGGCCGCGCGGCGCACGTGGTGACGCTCAACTGCCCCTTCGACCTCGACTATGCCCGCTGGCGGCCGGTGTTCGCCGGCAAGCAGACCTTCGACCAGGCCGAGCTGGCGCGCTTCCTCGAGGACATGATCCACACCATCAACTCGCCACCAGCCGGTGACCTGACC
>JAEYTN010000277.1 GCA_023433985.1 Pseudomonadota bacterium
GGGCGGCCCGGTCAACGCCACCAACGTGCTCACCTACCATATCCGCCGCGTCGGCATCGAACGCGCCCAGAGCGGCGTCGGCTCGGCCATGGCCGTCACGCTGATGCTGTCGCTGGTCATCGCCATCGCCGCGCTCTTCGCCTTCGCCCGCTCGCGGGAGAACGCCGCATGACCACCGCAGCCGCCGACCTCCGCCAGCTCGAGCGCCCGCGCTACCGCCTCACCCCGGCAACGGCGCTGCTCACCCTCGCCATTATCGTCGCCGCCGTTGTCGCCGCCTTCCCGCTGGCCTGGATGATCCTCACCAGCCTCAAGACGCCGCAGGAGACCATGCAGGTGCCGCCGGTCTGGCTTCCCGCCAGCCCGAGCCTCGATGCCTACACGCAGGTCGCCGACGTCGTGGAACTCGGCCGCTCCTTCATCAACTCGGCCATCATCGCACTCGTCACCACTACGGCGATCATCGTCACCAGCCTCATGGCCGGCTACGCCTTCGCCAAGTACCGGTTCCGCCACCGCGAACTGCTCTTCGCCGTGCTGATCGCGACCATGTTCCTGCCGCCCATCGTGACGCTGATCCCGCTTTACCGGATCACCGGCTACCTCGGCCTCAATGGCAGCCTCGCGGGCGTGCTGGTCCCCAACCTCGCCAACGCCTTCGGCATCTTCCTTATGCGCCAGTTCATCAAGGATGTGCCCGACGAGCTGATCGAGGCCGCCCGCGTCGACGGGGCCTCCGAGATGCGCATCCTGTTCCAGATCGTCGCCCCGGCCGTGCTGCCGGCCATCGCCGCGCTCACGCTCTTCGCCTTCGTCTATCACTGGAACAGCTACCTGTGGCCGCTCACCGTGCTGCAGGGCAATTCCGACGCCTACCCCATCGTCATCTCGCTTTCGCGGCTCCTCAGCTACAACCGCGGCGCCATGAACACCGGCCTCGTCATGGCCGGCGCGACCCTCGCCGTGCTGCCGCCAGTGATGCTCTTCGTGGTCCTGCAGCGCTTCTTCGTCGACTCCATCGTCTCCTCGGGGGTGAAGGGATGAGCGACGCCATCCTTGCCATTGACCTGGGCGGCACCCGCTACCGCGCCGGCCGCGCCTCGCCCGCCAACCCGGCCGAAATCGAGCCGCTGGGCGAGTGGCCCGCGCCGATGACCCGCCCGGTCTTCCTCGAACTGGTGCGTGGCCACCTCGCCGAACTGGGTGCCACGCGCCTCGGCATCGGCGTGCCTGGGCTCGCCACCGGCACCACCTGCCGCTGGGTCCCCAACCTGCCCTATCTCGATGGCCTCGACCTCGCCGAAGCCCTGCCCGGCGTAGAGGTCGGCCTCGGCAACGATGCCCAGCTCGCACTCCTCGCCGAAGCCGGCGCCGGCGTGGCCCAGGGACTGACGGACGTCATCCTCCTCGCCATCGGCACCGGCATTGGCTCGGCGGTGATGACCGGCGGCCGCATCGTCGCCGGTGCCGCGGGCGGCGCCTGCTCCTTCGGCTGGGCCACCGCCGACCTTGCCGACCCCGGCGAGGACCGCAGCGGCTGGCTCGAGCGTCACGCCTCCGGTCGCGCCCTCGACGCCGCCGCGGCCACCGTCGGCCTCGACAGCGGCACGACCCTCGTCTCCGCCGCGCGCGCCGGCAATGCCGACGCACTTCGCGCCCTCGAAACTCCGGCCCACGCCCTCGGCACTGCCCTCGCCGGCGCCGTCGCCTTGCTCGATCCGCAGGCGATCATCGTCGCCGGCGGCGTCGCCGCATCGCTCGATGTGCTGGAGCCGATGATCCTCACCGCGCTGCGCCGCCAGCTGCCGCCGCACCTGCGCGGCATCAAGCTGCTGCCCGGCACCTTCGGCCCACGAGCCGGCATCGTCGGGGCTGCGTTCGCCGGCGCCCGCGGCCGCGACTGGAGGTCGACCAATGGTTGAGCTCATGAAGCCGGACCGCCGCCGCCCCGAACCGCTCTGGCACCAGGCCGAAATGGCCCTGCGCGGCCTGATCGAAAGCGGCGAATGGGCTTCCGGCACGCAGATCCCCAACGAGGATCGGCTGTGCGACATGCTCGGCATCTCGCGCATTACCGTCCGCCACGCCCTCCGCAACCTCGAGGAGGCGGGCCTGCTCCGCCGCGAGCACGGCCGCGGCACCTTCGTGCGCTCCGCCACCGTCATCGCCGGCGTGCGAGGCCTCACGAGCTTCACCGACGAGATGAAGACGCTGTCCCTCGCCGCCGGCACCCGGCTGCTCGACGCGAACCGCATCGCGGCCGACGAGGAGATGGCCGACGCGCTCGAAATCAGCATCGGCGATCCCATCGTCCGGCTCCGGCGCCTGCGCCTCGGCAACGGCATGCCGATCGGCATCCAGACCAGCCACCTGCCCGAGGCCCGCGTCCCGGGCCTCTACGACGCCGCCGCCGGCATCCAGTCGCTCTATGGCTGGCTCAAGGAGCACTGCGGCATCTCCCCGGTGAAGGCCAAGGAGGTTTACCGCGTCGGTCGCGTCGCCGACCCCGACGCCGAGCTGATCGGACAGGCCGCCGGCACTCCCGCCTTCGAAGTCGAGCGCATCGCCTACGATGTGCGCGGCCCGTTCGAGTTCACCCTCTCCACCATGCGGGCGGACCGCTACGAGATCCGCTCGGTCCTTTACGTCTGACCCCTGAAAGGCAAAGCAATGTCCACCCTCTACATCAGCAAGCTCGCGGCAATCGCCGAGAAGGCGGCCGCCGAAAACGAGGCCGCCTTCGAGGCTGCCTCCGCCGCCATGAGCGAAACGCTCGCCAGCAAGGGCCTCGTCCACCTCTACGGCTCGGGCCACTCGGTCCTCCCCGTCCAGGAAACCTACCCGCGCTACGGCTCCTACGTGGGGTTCAACCCGCTCACCGACCCGCGCGTCATGTGGCACAACATCCTCGGCGCCGGCGGCGTGCGCGAGCTGCTCTGGCTCGAGCGCACCGAAAAGTACGCCGAGAAGTTCCTCGACCACCAGCCGCTGAACGCCGGTGACAGCATTGTCATCTTCGGCCATTCCGGTTCCAACGCCTCGGGCATCGACACTGCCCTCTACGCCAAGGAACGCGGCCTGACGGTCATCGCCATCACGGCGAAGTCGAACGCGTCCAAGCCCGCCAGCCACTCCTCGGGCAAGCGCCTGCCGCACGCTGCCGACATCGTCATCGACACCGGCTCGCCGGTCGAGGACGCCATCGTCGACATCAAGGGCTGGAGCCGCCCGGTTTCGGGTTCGTCCACCGTCCTCGCCATGATGATGATGCACGAGCTCGTCTCGCGCACCGCGCAGAAGCTGGCCGACAAGGGCATCGAGCTGCCGGTCTTCGCCTCGCCGACCATCGCCGGCGTCACGCTCCACGACACCGACATCATCTACGGCGTGTACCGCGAGCGCATGCTCGAAGCCCAGCGGAAGCACCTGCCCCAGTTCAAGAAGTCGATGGCCGCCGAAGGCTGACCGCCGACCACACCACATCATCTCCTCCCCCGCGTGGCGGGGGAGGCTTGTCCCACCGGCGGCGCCACGACCCCGACGCCGGTGATCCTCCACCGCGAAGCGGGGGAGGGGGAC
>JAEYTN010000285.1 GCA_023433985.1 Pseudomonadota bacterium
GCCCGGTACCGATGCAGAAGAGCCCCACGTCGGCCTGCTGGCTCACGCGCAGGCGCTCGCCGTTCATGTAAGCGCCCTGCCCGGGGATGGCGGTGAACATCTCGTCCGACACCGGGTTGTAGAGCGCGCCCGCCACCGTCTCGTTGCCGCGGCGCAGCGCGATCGAGATGGTGTAGTGCTGGCCGTTCAGGAAGTTGGTGGTGCCGTCGATGGGGTCGACGAGCCAGCGATGCTCGGTGTCGCCACGCTCCACCGGCGGGAACTCCTCGCCGTAGAAGCTCCAGTCGGGCCAGCGGCCCATCAGGCGCTCGCGGATCAGCAGCTCGGACTGGCGATCGGCGTCGGAAACGAAATCGGCCGGCCCCTTGATGCCGATCTCGATCTCGCGAAAGCGCCGGAAGTGCTCGAGCGTCAGCGACCCCGCCTCGCGGGCGACTTCGACCATCACATCGAGCACGGCGTCATAAGAAAGCGGCATCTTTGAGTGAATCTCCATGAGTCGCGGGAGCTTAGCGTGGTCCCGAGACGGTAGAATAACGGGAACCGGCGTACCATGCGCTACGTTCTGCGGCGGACGTGAGGGCCACACTCCTATGGCGGCGAAGATTCACATCGTGGTGCGGCACAATGGTGCCGGCTGGCAGGTGCTGACCATCGGCAGGCCTGCCGAGTCGGCCGACCACGCACGTCCCTATGCCAGCCGCGAACAGGCGCTGTCCGACGCGCTGTTTTCCGCCCGCATGCTCAACGCGCTGGGCGAGGAAGTGGAAGTGCTGCTCGAGGGCAGCGACGGCGTGAAACCCGTCACCGAGGAGACCTCCCAGGTCTGGCTCAGGCACTAGGCGGTGTCAGCACGCCGAGCGTGGTGAGCAGTTCCCTGGCCGCGGCGGCGCCGGCGCGGTTGGCGCCGATGGTGGAGGCGGAGGGGCCATAGCCGACGAGGTGGACGCGGGGGTTGCGCCTGACCTCGGTGGCGAGGCGCCCGGCCATGGTGATGCCGCCGGTCTCCTCGCGCAGCAGCAAGGGCGCCAGGTGATCCAGCGAGGAGCGGAAGCCGGTGCACCAGAGGATGACGTCGGCGCGCTCTTCGGTGCCGTCGGGCCAGCGGATGCCGGTCTCGGTGATCTCGGCGAACATCGGCTTCCGCTTGAGCACGCCGCGGGCCGCGATGGCCGCGATCAGCGGCGTCATCCGGAGCCCCGTCACCGACACCACCGAAGTCGGCGGCAGGCCCTGCCGCACCCGATCCTCGACCAGCTTCACCGCTGCCCGGCCCGCGTGCTCGTCGAACGGGCCATCGCGGAACTCGACCGGCCGGCGAGTGACCCAGGTGGTGGTCGTCACCCGCGAGATTTCGTCAAGCAGTTGGATGGCGGAGATGCCGCCACCGACGATGACCACGTGCTTGCCGCGAAACTCATCGGCGGTGCGGTAGTCGCGGGTGTGGAGCTGCCGGCCGCGGAACGTCTCCCGGCCGGGATAGTCAGGAATGTAGGGCGTCTCCCAGGTGCCGGTGGCATTGATGATGCCGCGGGCGGAGAACTCGCCGCCCTCCGTCTCGACGCGGAAGCGGCCGGCGCGCTCGCAGACGACCTTCACGCGCACCGGCCGGAACACCGGCAGCTCGAAGCGCTGCTCGTAGGCGGCGAAGTACTTTGGCACCGCCACCGCCGCGCCCACGGTCTCGGCGCCCTGCCCCACCGTTTCGGCGAAGCTCATGCCCGGCAGGTCGTGGATGCGATTGACGGTCGAGAGCGTCAGGCTCGGCCAGCGGAACTGCCACGCGCCGCCGGCCTGCGGCGACTGGTCGAGCACGAGGAAGTCGCGATTGGTGAGCCCCAGCCGCTTGAGATGGTAGGCCGAGGAGAGTCCGGCCTGGCCGGCGCCGATCACCACCACCTCGAATTTGGGGATCGCCCGCGCCGCCGGCGCCCTGCTCTCGTCAACCGTTGCGTCCATCGGGCGGCCCTTTCGCTCGGGCCCAAGATGGGGTGCGGCGGCGGCGCCGTCTAGGCCGGCTCGGCCGCGAAGCGCAGGCGGCAGGCGAAGCCCTCCGGGCGGTAGTCGAGCTCCAGCGCATCGGCGGGAAAGGCGGTGGCGAGGAGCCGCGAGCCGAACCCTTTTCGCGCCGGCCGTGTGACCGTTGGGCCGCCGCTCTCGCGCCAGTCGAGGGTGACGGTGTCCCCCGCGACGGTCCAGCCCAGCGTTACCCGGCCCCCCGGCACCGAAAGGGCACCATACTTCACCGCGTTGGTCGCAAGCTCGTGCACGGCGAGGCCGAGGTTGCTCGCCTGGCTGGCCGCGAGGCTCACCGGCGGGCCCTCCACCTCGAGGCTGTCCGCCCGCTCCGACCGGAATGGGGTCAGCACCCGCCCGAGCAGGGTCGCAAGGTCGGTGGCGCTCGCATCGCCCGAAAGCAGCGCGTCCGTGGCAGCCGCTAGCGCCCCCAGGCGACCGAAGAACACCTTCGCCGCTTCGTCCTTGCCGATGTCGGCGCGGAAGGTCTGGGCGGCAATGGCCTGCACCACCGCGAGCGAGTTCTTCACCCGGTGCTGCATCTCGCGAGCGACCAGCAATTGCTGCTCCTCGGCGCGCTTGCGATCGGTGATATCGATGAGCAGCCCGGTGATGCGCTGCCCGTAGTCCTCGACCGCCGGCGCATACTGGGCGCGGAACATCAGCTCCTTGGGCGTGCCGTCGGGCATGATCAGCGTGAACTCGGCGTGGAGTTCGGTGCGGCTCGCGGCCGGGATCGGCTCCCATGGGCGGCGCGACCTGGGTCCGAGCCGGGTGCGAGCCCGAACGCTCTCGTAGGTCACGCCCGCCCGGGCCAGCCGCTCCAGCGTGCCGGGGGCATACATCCGGCGCACGTCGTCCAGGGTCGGCTGCGCGTCGTCGGGCAGGCCCAGAAGGCGGTTGAGTTCGGGCGAGTTGGTCAGCTTGCCGGTGCCCATGTCAACTTCCCAGATGGCCATGCGGCCTGCCTCGATGGCAATGCGCAGCCTCTCGTTGCTTTCCATCAGCTCGAGCGAGATGCGGCGCTCGCCCGAAATATCGCCGACCGTACCCGTGAGGCCCTTCGCACGGCCTTCGGTTGAGCTGCCGACGATCTCGGTCGAGAGCCAGCGCGTCTCGCCGCTATCGAGGCGATGGATGCGGAACTCGAGCCGCTGCGGCAGCCAGGCGGTGTCGAGCATGCGTCGCCAGCTGGCGCGATCGTCCGGGTGGATGGCGGCGAGGAAGCTGTCGAGGTCGAGTGCCGCAGCCGAAGCGGCTCCGAATAGCAGCGCCAGGCCGTCGGATGCGAGGAAAGTACGGGTTTCGAGGTCCCAGTCCCAGACGGCGGGCGCGGCGGCCAGAAGCACGGCTTCGAGCCGTTGGCGCCGTGCGTTCAAACGCTCCTCGGGGCCCAGTTCCACCTTGCCGCTTGCGCCCATCCCGCCTCACCCCAGCGGCCCATAATGCACCCGCCGCGGTCTGGTTGCACTCACATTAGCTCGCGAGCCGCTTGGCCTCGCCCCCATCGAGCACCAGCCCTTCGATCAGCTCCGGAACCCTGTCAGCCGGCACGGGGCGCGAAAGGAAATAGCCCTGCGCCTCATCGCAGCCGGAGCGCACCCAGTCGAGCTGCGCCGCCGTCTCGACGCCCTCCGCGGTCACCCGCATGCCGAGCGACCGGCCGAGCCCGATCACGGAGCGGACGATGGCCTGGCTCTGCTCCGATTTCGGCAGGCCGGAGGTGAAGGAACGGTCGATCTTTATCTTCGAGAACGGGAAGCGCTGCAGGTAGCCCAGCGAGGAATAGCCGGTGCCGAAATCGTCGAGCGCGATGCGGATGCCGTTCTCGCGCAGGCGCCTCAGGGTGATCAGGTTGGCCCGGCTGTCCTTGAGCAGCACGGACTCGGTGATCTCCAGCTCCAGCCGCCGCGGGCTGAGGCCGGTCTGGTCGAGCGCATGGGAGATGATGTCGACGAGGTTGTTGTCGCGGAACTGTCGGGTGGAGAGGTTGATCGCGACCGAGATATCTTCCGGCCAGCGCGCCGCCTCGGTGCAGGCCGAGTGCAACGCCCACTCGCCGATGGCGAGGATCAGGCCCGTCTCCTCGGCCAGTGGAATGAACAGGTCGGGCGACACCATGCCGTGGCGCGGGTGGCGCCAGCGCAGCAACGCCTCGAAGCAGGCGATGCGCCCGCGCTTCAGGTCGACGATCGGCTGGTAGTGGAGCTCGAACTCGTTGCGCTCCAGCCCCAGCCGCAGGTCGCCGCGCAGCGCCTGTCGCTCGTTGAGGCCCGTCTCCATGGCCGGCTCGAAGAAGCGGAAGCCGCCGCGGGCCTCGCCCTTGGCGACGTAGAGCGCGATGTCGGCCTCCTTGAGCAGCCGCTCGGGGTCGCGCGAGCCGGAAACGGCGATGCCGGCGCTGCCGCCGACCAGCGCGGTTTCACCCGCCACCTCGTGCGGCCTGTTGGCCGCCTCGATGATGCGACGCGCCAGCCGCCGGACCTCGGCGATGTCAGCAAAGCCGGTGACGATCACCGCGAACTCGTCGCCGCCCAGCCGGGCAACGGTATCGCCCTCGCGCACGCAGCTGCGCAGCCTGTCCGCCGTCCCTTCCAGAACGGCATCGCCGACCGGGTGGCCGAGGCTGTCATTGACCTCCTTGAAGTGGTCGAGGTCGAGCAGCAGCACCGCGACATTGCCGTCGCCGGCGAGCGCGTCGGAGAGGCGCTGGTTGAACAGCGAGCGGTTGGCGAGGCCGGTGAGCGAGTCGTGCTC
>JAEYTN010000335.1 GCA_023433985.1 Pseudomonadota bacterium
GGCCAAGGATCGTCGCGGCCCTCGTCCTGCTGATGACGGTCTTCTCCGTCACCCAGATTCCGCGTGCCAGCGTCGATGGCGACATGCTGCGCGTCTTCGCCCATTCCGGCGAGGAATACAGCCACTACGAGCATCTCGCCGATACCTTCGGCACGTTCGAGAACGACATCTACCTGCTGGTCAGCTCTCCCGATCTGACCAATCCCGACACGATCGAGACGATCCGCGCCATGGCGCTCGATCTCTCCAACAGCGACTACATCAACGGAACCATGTCGGCGTTCACGCTGCGCGTTCCGGGCCCCGATGGCACCACCCTGCCCGCCGTGCCCGAAGGCATGCAGACGCCGCAGGAAGTCAGCAAGGCGCTGACCGACCTCTACAACAACGACCCGATGATGAAGAACCTGATCAACCCGGATCTGTCCGGCGTTGTCATCATCGTCTTCCCGAACCCCGAAATGACCAAGGGCGGCGGCACCCGCGACATGATCGCCGACCTCCGCTCGCTGGTGGACGACTACAAGTCGGATGCCGTGCAGGTCGAACTCACCGGTCCTCCGATCTGGACCAGCGAGATGCTGAACGCCGCTGTCGACGACCAGATCACCTTCACGGTCTATGGCTTCGTCCTCGGTTCGCTCATCGCGCTGTTCTCGCTGCGCTCGTTCTGGGGCGCCATCCTCGTCGCCGCGACCCCGTTCGTCGCCGTCGTCTGGGTCATGGGCACGATCATTGCCCTCTTCGGCTCGTTCTCGTTCCTCACCATCATCGTCACCACCATCGTGCTGGTGATCGCCTTCGCCGAAAGCCTGTTCTTCATCTTCAACTGGCTCGCCTACTGGCGCGAGGGCATGGACCCCTACAAGGCCGTGGACGAGACGGTGCGCGTCGTCGGCCCCGCCTCGGCGCTCACCATGTTGACGACGCTGGTCTCGTTCGCCTCGCTGTCGCTGACCGCCGGCCAGGGCATCCAGGAATTCTCGATGGCGGGCTCGCTCGCCTCAGTGACCAATTTCGTCTGCCTGATGACCTTCCTGCCGCTGCTGCTGAAGCTGTCGGTGCGGCTTGGGTTCAAGGCGCCCAAGCCGAGCTTCGCCATCACCGCGCCGATCCCGCCCGCGTGGTGGATCGCCAAGAAGTTCGGCCGGGTGCTGGCCGTGGCCGCCATCGTCGGCACCGGCCTGCTGCTCCTTCCCTACTCGCTGATCCAGCCGCACTTCTCGTTCGAGAGCATGATGTCGAAGGGCTCCCAGGCCCTTCAGGCGGCACAGACCATCGACGAGGGCGTCGGCGGCGTGGCGCCGATCTACATCAGCATTCCGCTCGAGGAGAAGAACCCGGAGATCGGGGACAAGGACTTCGAGAAGATCCTCCGCGTGCACGAAATCGTGGAGAAGCGGCTGGGCCAGAACAAGGCCATCTCCGCCGCCGCCTTCACGAACTACCAGGAGGCCGGTTTCGACCGCAGCGAAATCTTGGACTCGGTGGGCGACCTCCGCGCCCGCTTCGTCACCGCCGACGGGTCGCGCGCCCTGGTTACCGGCTTCATGCCGCTGATCCTCGCCTCCGAGGACCTGATCGCGCTCAAGGACGGCCTGCAGAGCGACCTGGAGGCTGCCGGCATCAAGGGCGCCGAGGTTGGCGGCTTCCGGGTGATGACCACCTATGCCACCGACAACATCGTCCGCGGCCTGCAGCTCGACCTCACGATCTCGGTGGTGGTCAACCTGTTCCTCATCGGCTGGGCCTTCCGCTCGTGGCGCGTGTCGATGGCCGCCGGCATCCCCAACCTCTTCCCCGTGCTCGGCACCGAGGCATGGCTCTACTTCTCGGGCCAGGGACTCGAGCTGACTACGGTGCTGGCTCTGACCATCGCCTTCGGTATCGCCGTCGACGATACCACGCACTTCCTGTCGCACTACCTCCACTCGCGCCGCGAGGAAGGCTTCAGCCACATGGATGCGATCAAGCACACCATGGATCGCATCGGCGGCGCCATCATCGCCACCACGCTGATCCTCTGCTCGGGCGTCGCGATCGTGATGACTTCCGCCCTGCCCCAGGTCGCGCTGTTCGGCACGCTCTTCGTAATTACGCTGGCGCTTGCTTTGATTGGAGACTTGTTCATCCTCCCCGCATTGCTGGTCGCCGGAGGGCGATTCTTTCATCCGCTGGGAGGCGTCAAGAAATGAACTTTGCCGGGCCCCTGTCGCGCATCGTCGCGCTCGCCGGTCTGACTATCGGAACTCTCACCGCCGGCCCGGCCTTCGCCGCCAAGGCCGATGTCGAGCTGATCCAGTCCTATATCGGCTCGTGGAGCGGCGGCAGTCAGCTGCAGGGCGAGTTCAGGGGCAAGCCTGCCGGCAAGGTGACGTGCCAGATGTCTTTGAGCCCCGGCAACGGCGACAAGGTCAACTTCTCCGGCAAGTGCGCGATGGCGGGCACCTCCATGACGGTCAAGGGCACCATCGTCTACAACGATGCGGGAAAGCGCTACGAAGCCGCCATGACCTCGAACGTATCCTTCTCGGGGCAGGCGGTCGGCAAGCGCCAGGGCGGCGGCATCCTGTTCAGCTTCAAGGACAAGAGCGAGGATGAGAACGGCATGGGGATGGCGGTCAACGCGTCCATTTCGCTCAATCCCGATAAGATCAACGTGAATTTCGACGTAGCATTCGACAACGGCGAGAAGCTGTCGGCCTCGGTGCCCTTCACCAAGTAGCCCGCGCCGCGGACTCGACGGTATGGGGCGGCTCCGGCCGCCCTTTTCGTTCCCAAGGTGGGAAAGATGCTCATTGTCGTCTTCGGGCGGCGTTAACGAGCGGGTGTCAGGTTGGCGGCAGCCGAACCAACGCTGGACCGGGCGTGCCTGACGCCACCGCGAAATCGCTGAGCCTCCGCGCCGCGCTCTATGTCGCAGCGATCTGCGTCGTCATCCTCGGGCTCGAAGGCTGGCGCGAGTGGAATGCCTACGACTCGGCGATCTCCGGCGCCGTTGGCTCCAGCCAGAACCTCGCGCACTCCTTGCGGCAGCACGCCGACGACACTTTCGAGCTCGCCCAGAACACCGTCACGGCCATTGCTTCGGAGGCGCAGCGCGCCGCCCCCGGCGAGGACGGGCTCTCCGCCATCGAGCGCCGGATGCGCCGCAGCATCGATGGCAGTTCGCGGCTTCTCCGCATCGACATCTACGATCCCGAAGGCAAATGGCTGGCGACAACGGCACAGAACCTGCCGCCGGGAGTACGCCAGACCAGCTACAGCTACTTCCAGAACCACCGCGAATCGATCAGCCAGGCGCCGTTCATCGGCCGGCCGATCCGCCTCCCCACCGGCGACTGGATCCTGACCGTCAGCCAGCGCCTGAACCGTCCCGACGGCAGTTTCGGCGGCGTGGTCGTGGCGACGATCGACTGCCAGTATTTCTCGGAGTTCTACTCCAGCTTCAGTGTCGGCGAGCTCGGCTCGATCTCGCTCGCGACCTCGAGCGGCATGCTGCTGGCCCGTTCTCCCTACGATGCGCACCAGATCGGCCGCGATCTGAGCCAGGGCCAGCTCTACGCCCAGCAACTGGCCACGCGTCGCGCCGGCAGCTTCTCGGCGGTGTCCACCATCGATCAGGTCACCCGCATCATCTCCTTCGATTCCGGCAGCCGCTATCCGTTCGTCGCAGTCGTCGCCGTGTCGCGTGACGAGGTGTTGGCGCCGTGGCTTGCCGGGGCGATGCAGCGGCTGGCGATTGCCGCTGCCCTCACACTGGGCCTTGCACTGCTGGGCCTGCGCCTCGCCGAGCAGATCGGGCGCCGCCAGCGCAGCGAGACCATCCTGGCCCAGAAGGAAGCCGAGTTCCGTCTCCTCGCCGAAAGCGCCAGCGACCTGGTCGAGCGCTTCGCTCCCGATGGCCGCCGCCTCTACATCTCGCCGGCGATGGAGCGGCTTACCGGCCGCAAGCCCGAAGAGCTGCTCGGCAAGAACGCCTACGAGGTGATCAACGACGACGACCGCCCCGACGTCATGGCGGCTGCCGAGCGCCTGCGGAACGGCGAGAGCTCGCAGGAGACCATCCTCTTCCGCACCCAACATGCCGACGGGCGGGAGATGTGGCTCGAAACGTCGCTGCGTATCGCTGCCGAGAGCGGTCTCGACCAGCCTGGGGTAGTGGGCGTCACCCGCGACGTCACCGCCCGCAAGCTGCTCGAGCAGAAGCTCGCGAGCCTCGCGACCATCGACGGTCTCACCGGCCTCGCCAACCGCCGGGCCTTCGACGAGGCCCTGGCGCGCGAGGTCGCGCGCGCTCGCCGGACGGGCTCGCCGCTCTCGTTGCTGATGATCGACTGCGATCGCTTCAAGCGTTTCAACGACGACTACGGCCACCTTGCCGGCGACACCTGCCTCAAGGCCGTCGCCGCCGCCATCATGGCGCGGGCTCGCCGTCCTCTCGACGTCGCCGCGCGCTACGGCGGCGAGGAGATGGTGTTGCTGTTGCCCGACACCGACCTCGGCACGGCGCGGGGCCTTGGCGCCGAGATCTGCCGGCAGGTCCAGGGACTGGGTGTCGTGCACGCCCGCAACCTGCCCTGGAAGGTCGCCACCGTCAGCATCGGCGTCGCCACCCTCGACGCCCGGGACGAAAGCGACACCCGCGACGGCCTCTGGCTCGTCAACACCGCCGACCTCGCGCTCTATGACGCCAAGGCCCAGGGCCGCAACCAGTGCGTCGCCCCGCCCCTGTCGGACACGACGCGATTGGTGGGATAGCGCCCGCCCCATCGCCAAGCAAAACGGGCCGCCAGGGCGACCCGTTTCAATTTCGTTACGCTTTCGTCCGATCAGAACGGGATGTCGTCGTCCACGCCGCCCTCGAAGGCCGGGGCTGCACTGGGACGGCGCTCCGGACGGCCACCGCCGCCACCAAAGCCGCTGTCGCGCTGCCCGCCGCCGCCATAGCTGCGCTCCGCCGGGCCGGAGAAGCCCCCCGGGCTGTCGCCACCACCCTCACCGCGGCTGTCGAGCAGCACGAGGGTGGAATTGAAGTTCTGCAGCACGACCTCGGTCGAGTAGCGGTCGGCACCCGACTGATCCTGCCACTTGCGGGTTTGCAGCGAGCCCTCGAGGTAAACCTTGCCGCCCTTGCGCAGGTACTGCTCGGCGACACGGCCCAGCGCCTCGTTGAAGATCACGACGCTGTGCCACTCGGTGCGGTCACGCCGCTCGCCGGTGTTCTTGTCGCGCCACGTATCGGTAGTGGCGACGCGCAGGTTCACCACCTTGCCGCCCGACGGCAGGTTCCGCACCTCGGGGTCGGCCCCGAGATTGCCCACCAGGATCACTTTGTTGACGCCGCCAGCCATGGCACTTCCCTTTCAATTCTTCCCGGAAACGCGCCGGATGATTGGCGCGTATCCTACCTCTCTCTTACCCTGCATGGGGCACGGCGTTCCGCGTCATCCACAAGCTTGTCGTTCCGCTTATGTTCTCATCCGGCAGGCGATTGTCAAGCCAGCGCCCACATTATGTTCCCCGCGGGGCGCCCGCGCGACTCACTTGACCGGCCGGCACGTGTTCTGTTTACGTTCATGCCAACTGTGACCGGTCGCGGAACCGGAGTTGGTGACACGGCGTCGTGAGACGTGGTTAGATTGCAAGTCCGGCCCCCAACTCCCAAGTAGGCAGCCGATCCCTCTTTTTGAAAAACCCTGACACGATTTGGCACTGAGCGGCTGTAAAGCTCGCGCGCCTCGTAGGTGGAACCCGTATGGCCGACAACCGCAATCCGAACCGTGAAATCGTCATCCGTGGCGCCAAGGAACACAACCTCAAGAACGTGGACCTGCGGCTGCCGCGCGACAGCCTGATCGTGATGACGGGGCTCAGCGGTTCGGGCAAATCCTCCCTCGCCTTCGACACGATCTACGCCGAGGGCCAGCGCCGCTACGTGGAGTCGCTGTCGGCCTATGCCCGGCAGTTCCTCGAGATGATGCAGAAGCCCGAAGTCGAGCACATCGAGGGCCTCTCGCCGGCCATTTCCATCGAGCAGAAGACTACGTCGCGTAACCCGCGCTCTACCGTTGGCACGGTCACCGAGATCTACGACTACCTGCGCCTGCTCTTTGCCCGCGTCGGCATCCCCTACTCGCCCGTCACCGGGCTGCCGATCGAGAGCCAGACCGTCAGCCAGATGGTCGACAAGGTGATGGCGCTGCCCGAGGAGACGCGCCTCTACCTGCTGGCGCCGATCGCCCGCGGCCGCAAGGGCGAGTA